>NZ_JABVBA010000007.1:0-128777 GCF_013371425.1 Anaerococcus faecalis | reverse complement strand
AACCTTCATCGTTCGACTTGCATGTGTTATGCACGCCGCCAGCGTTTATCCTGAGCCAGGATCAAACTCTCATTTAAAGTTCGATCTTGACTTCTGTCATTTTTTGTTTGGTTTACTCAAAGTAATTTAACTTTGTAGTTGTAGTTATTTTGTTTTAAAGGTTCATATGTCAGTTGTTACTGACTATCTTAGTCTACCACGTCTTCGATTGTTTGTCAAGTTTTTTTATTAACTTTTTTCAAGTTTCTTTTCTTTTGACTCTTCTTTCTCAGTGACGACTATTATAATATACATTTGATATTTTGTTTTGTCAAGTCTTTTTTTGTTTTTTTATTTTGACTTGCTCTTTCGCTTCTTTGCTTTTTTCTTTTCGCAATTTGGCTTTTAATATCAATAAAATATAGCTATCTTTTTGATAGCTATATTAGTATATTATTTTTATTTTGTTTTGTCAAATATTTTTACAAATTTTTTATTACTTCTTCTATATCAGGTAATTCAGTTTGTGGATATTCTTTTGACCGCTTAACAATTCCTTCTTCATCTATAATGATATTAGCTCTTTTACTAGCAGAATTTTCTTCATTAAAAATACCATAAGCCTTTGCTACTTTTCCTAATGGGAAAAAGTCTGATGCAAGTCTTACCTTATCTATGTTAATAGCACTTGCCCATGCTTTTTTTGATGGTTGAGGATCTATAGATAAGCCTATTACTACAGTTTCTCCTTTTTCTTGAATTCTATCAAAATTTCTTTCAAGAGATCTCATTTGATCGGTACATACCGCTGTAAAAGCTAATGGATGAGAAGATAGGATTACTTTTTTACCTTTGAAATCTTCTAAGTTTACATCTTTTGCATTTTGATCCTTTATATTGAACAATGGTGCTTTTTCACCCTTTTTTATAATTGTCATATCTTAACACTTATTAAATTTCAGCTATGGCTTCAATTTCTAATAAACCATCTTTTGGAAGGTGAGCCACTTGCACACAGCTTCTTGCTGGTTTATGATCTCCAAAAAATTCTGCATATACTTCATTTACAGCAGCAAAATCATTGATGTCTGCTAAGAAGATATTTACTTTGACTATTTTTTCTATACTTGATCCACCTTCTTCGATTATATTTTTAACATTTTCTAGTGATCTTTTTGTAGCTTTCTTTATATCATCTGAAATTAACTCACCTGTTTCTGGAACTAGTGGAAGTTGTCCTGATGAATATACAAATCCATTTGTTACTATTCCTTGTGAATAAGCTCCTACTGCTGCTGGTGCGTTTTTAGTTTCAATTACTTTCATTTAATCCTCCTTAAATAAAAAACGATATCTCATCTATTAACATACTTTTATTTTATCTTTAAGGCAAGTAAAAAATCCCCAAAAATATTTGGGGATTTTCCTTAGTTTAGGTTAAATTGATCTTTTATTATTTGTAGATTACGACTTAACTCATCTGATAGGTCGTCGTATGTTTCAAGATTATCTATATCTTCTTTTGCTTTTTTTAAATTTCCTAAATCTATATTTATTTGTATCCTATTATAGATCATTCTAGGATCTTCTGGATATTTTTTAAGACCACTGTTAATTATCTCTATTGCCTCTATTTTTTTATCTAAGGCATATAGGCTTATGGAATAGTCATTATAAAGTTGCCTAAATTCTCCACCCTTATCAAGGGAGTTTTCAAAAGCAAGACTAGAATTTTCATATTGTCCTATATTTTGATAACAAACTCCCAGATAATAATAGGCATCTGCTCTTTTTGTTTTTGATAATAATCTTGTAAGTATCCCCATAGCCTTTTCATAATTTCCCTTTCCTATATAATAAAGAGCCTCTTCTATTTCGGCATTATCAAATATAGTTGATATTTTAGATCTTATTTCATCTTTTGCATCTAAATCTTCTGTTCTACGTAGGGCATTTTCATAATAACTTCTTGCTTTTATATATTCTCCAAGATTTTGGTAGATATTTCCTAATTCATAATATGATAATGGAAAATCTTCATCTTGTAAAATTATTTCTTGAAGTATTCTTAAAGCCTCTTTTATGAATTCATCCTTATATTTTGTATCTTCATATGCTTTAGGCCACAAAGCTCTTGCATAATTATAGGCATTATACTTATCAAAGGGATTTATAATATAGCCTCCCCTTAAGAGCAATAGAGCTTTTTCTGATTTTTTATTTCCTATTTTTAAAGCTCTTTGGGCTGTATAAGCTCCTATTTTTTCTAAATAGTTTTCGAGAATTTTTATATAAGATTGCTTATACTTGAAATCAGGATCTATGGCAATATTTATTATAAGTCCATCAAGTATTATATTAAGTTTTATTCTATTTTCAAAGTCTCCACTTATAATATTTTCTGACATATCATCAGTATATAAAGCAAGTGGTGTTTTGTTTAATAATTCATATGAAGAATCTTTTTTCAAGTCAATATATGCAAGTTTGTCTGTAAAATCTAAAAAGTATTGATCTATTTTTTTCATTTAACCTCTCATAAATTTTCTTTGCCTGTATGAATGCTTATTTAAAAATTTAAATAAGTTTCCTTTAAATAATAAAAATAAGGTATCCCATAGGGCCAGTAACATTATAAATATTGCCTCATTAGACATATTTAATACATTTAAGCCTATTTGTTTTATTAAAAATCCTTCAATAAAAGTAAAGATTACTGCATAAACTCCCCATGTTAAAATATTATTTTTAACAAATCTAAAGGATTCCCCTATAATCGAAAATCCATAAACATTTTCTATATAAACTAATTCCAAAAAGGCTGATGTTATAATTTTAAACAAAAACAAAATCAAAATCCTAAGGCCTGGACTTAGTACTTGTGTTAGGTTATTTATAACAAACTCCATTATATAAATACAAAATACAGCACTCATAACTAGATAGAAAAAGTTTGAGATTGAATTTTCTATAGATTTCTTCCCTGTATTATTATATAAGACAATTGACCTTAAAGACTGAGCTATAAAGCATAAGATAGTAATCTCTATAAAATAGTTAATAAGTGATGAAAAAAGTGAAGATTCAAAAGATTGATCAAAAAAAACTATCCCCTTCATTCCTTCAAACATTGACCTTATTACTATAAAGATAAAAAGAATGTATGATCTTTTTAATTTTTTAACAGTCTCAGTAAAGGCATACTTTGAACATTCTAAAAAATCTTTTATTCTTCCCATCATTACATTTTCTCCACAGTTTTAATACCTAATAAACTTAAACCTACTTTAATCACTACCGATGTTGCGAGCGCTAGAGCAAGCCTTTGATTTTTAAGATTCTCATCATCCACCATTATTTTTGATGAATTGTAGAATTTATTGAAATTTTGAGATATTTCCATTATCTTTCTTGAAATAAGTGAAGGTTCATACCTATCTCTTGCCTTAACTATTGTGTCTTCAAAACTTCTTAGTGATTTAATTAAAATGAATTCTTCATCTGAGTTTAATAGAGAAAAATCCATAGAAGTCATTTCTTCTACTCCTGCTTTTCTTAAAACAGCTTTAGCACGAGCATAAGTATATTGAACATATGGACCAGTTTCTCCTTCAAAGTTTAAAAGTTCATCCCAATCAAAGACATAGTCTTTTATCCTATTGTTGTAAAGTTCTTGGAATTTAACAGCACCTATCCCAACTATTCTGGATGTCTTATCAATATCTTCTATATCAGTATCCCTGTTTTTCATAATCTCCTTAGTTTTATTTATTGCTTTATTTAATACATCTTCTAAGAAAACAACTTGACCTTTTCTAGTTGATAGGGTCTTATCTTTTAAACTTACCATACCAAAAGGGATATGCTTACAATCTTTATAAAAATCATATCCCATAAGCTCTAATATCTTCCATAATTGCCTAAAGTGTAGATTTTGTTGGGTTGCAACAACATATAAATTTTCATAAAAGTCATAAACTTTTTTTCTATTTATGGCTGTAGCAATATCACGAGTTATATAAGCAGAAGAACCATTGGATTTTATAATAATAGCTGGTGGCAAGTCATCTTCACCTAAGTCTATAATCTTTGCCCCATCTGATTCTACTAAAAGATTTTTCTCTTCTAATTCTTTTATAACAGCTGGTATAAATTCAGAATGATAAGATTCTCCATCGTAATTATCAAAGTCTATATCTAGTAACTTATAAACCCTATCAAATTCCTTAAAGGAGATTTCCTTAAACCAAGACCAAAGTCTTACCGATTCATCTTCTCCTTCTTCAAGTTTTTTAAACTCATCTCTAGCAACATCCATCATTTCTTCATTTAAAGCCGCCTCGTTATTATATCTTACATATAAGTTTAATAACTCTTTTATGGGATTTTCATTTAGCTTATCATCATCTCCCCAAAGTTTATAGGCTGCAATCATAGTTCCAAATTGAGTACCATAGTCTCCAATATAGTTACTTGCTACAGTCTTGTATCCTAGAAAATTAAATATATTCCTAATAGCATCTCCTATAACTGTTGACCTAATATGACCTATATGGAAAGGCTTTGCTATATTTACAGATGAAAAATCTAATACTATGGTCTTTCCTTTTCCCATATTAGACCTTCCATAATCTTCTTTTTTTTCTAAAATTTCATTTAAAACTTCATTTTGTATAAATTTCCTGTCAATATAAAAGTTAAGATAGGCATTTAGATTTTCTACCTTTTCAAAATAAGTCTTTTCTTCCTTTTCTAATTTTTCTTTAATCTCTTTTGCTATAAGAGCAGGATTTTTTCTTAAAGTTTTAGCCAACGAGAAGCACGGAAAAGAAAAATCTCCCATATCATCTCTAGGTGGTATTTCAATAAGCTTATATATTGCACTCTTTTCAATGCCTAAATCCATATCACATAGCTTATTTGCTATAATTTCTTTTAAATCTCTCATTTATCCTCCAGATTCTATTTGAATTTCACTACAGTAACACCAAATCCACCTTCTTTTTCATTACCCGGCCTGTATGAATCAATTCTTGTGTTATTCTTTAGATAATCATTTATACCTTTTCTTAAGGCTCCTGTCCCCTTGCCATGTATGATTTTTGCTTGATCAAGCCCTGCTAAAATTGCATCATCTAAGTACTTATCGAAGTTTCTTAAAGCTTCATCATATCTTTGCCCTCTTAAATCAAGAGTTGGTGATATATACATAGCCTTTTTCGTCTTATAGATTTTATTGATATTTTCCCTTATTTTATCCTTTGACCTAGTCTTGGTGACGTTTTTGATATTTGACTCCATTTTTAAAATACCCATCTGTACTTTTATATTACCCTTTTCATCTGGAGCTTCTATAACTTCAGCCTTTTCATTTAAGCCTTCTATAATTACTATATCTCCAACCTTTAAGGTTTCTGGGGCATTTTTGCTTAGTTTTGGTCCTATATTTTTCTCATCTCTTTCAATTCTTGATGATTTGTATTTATTTCTAATTTCATTTAAGGACCTATCAATGTTAGATGTATTAGCATTTCTAGATTTTTTAGCCATTTTCAGCATCTCTTGAGATGATTCATTCGCCGCCTCTATTATTTCATTTGCCTTATCTTCTGCATCTTTTATGATTTTTTCTTTTTGTTTTTCTATTTTTTTAGAAAGATCTAGAAGATTATTACGAGCTTGTTTAATATTTTTCTTGTAACTTTCAATCTCTTTATTTTTCTTTTCAAGATCTTTTTTGTTTTTATCCAATTGTTCTAATATTGTATTGAAGTTTTTATTCTCATCAGACAGTAAAGACTTAGCATTAGCCAAAATCTCACTATCAAGTCCCAATCTTTTTGAAATTTCAAATGCATTAGATTTTCCAGGAGTTCCTATAATTAATTTATAGGTTGGAGATAGGGTTTCTATATCAAATTCAACCGATGCATTCATTACATCTTCACTTTCTAGAGCATAATATTTAAGCTCAGAATAATGAGTTGTTGCAAAAGTCATGGCCTTTTTATTTTTAAGAAAGTTTAAAATTGCTATAGCAAGAGCTGCACCTTCCGTAGGATCTGTTCCTGAACCTAGCTCATCTAATAATACTAATGATTTATCTGTAACATTTTCTGTTATTTTGACAATATTGGTTAAAGAAGCAGAAAATGTTGATAAACTCAATTCTATAGATTGGGTATCTCCTATATCTAAGAATATATCATCAAATATATTTACAAGGCTATCTTCATCACATGGTATAAAAAATCCCGACTGAGCCATAAGATTTACAAGACCTACTGTCTTTAAAGATACAGTTTTCCCACCTGTGTTTGGTCCAGTTATAATTAAGGTATTGTAACCATCTCCCATTTCTACATTTATAGGAACTACCTTTCCTTTCAATAGTGGGTGGATGGCATTTTTTAGCTTTAATTTTTTCTTATCAGTAAGATTTGGCTTACTATATTTATTGGCTAAGGCAAATTTTGCTTTAGCTTGTAAGAAGTCGATTCTTGCAATAAGTTTTTGATTTTCTAAAATCTCCACATCAAAGCCTTCTACAAATCTAGAAAGCCTATCAAGTATTCTTCTTATCTCATCATTTTCTTCTATTTCAAGGTTTGATAGGTCGTTATTTAATTCAACTATAGTATGTGGTTCTATAAACAGTGTGTTTCCACTTGCTGACCTATCATGAATAATACCATTAAAAATTGATTTTTTATTAGTCTTTACTGGAAGAACGTATCTTCCATCTCTAATTGATACAACCTTGTCTTGAAGAGCATCATCAAATTTAGATGATGATATATAAAAAGAAAGCTTATTTTTTATTTCTTCTTCCTTTTTAGTCTTTCTTTTTCTTATTGACCTAAGATTTGATGAGGCATTATCTGCTATTTCATCTTCAGATATAATAGATCTTTCTATTTCATTTTTAAGAAAATCATCTGTAGATATCCTATCGAATAAGTCTTTTATATATGAATCTTCAATATTTTCACCATACTCTTTAAGATATGCACTAGACCTTAATAAATCAAGAACTTTAAGAAGTTCAACAGGCTCAAGAACCCCTTTTTTTCTTACATATCCTATGATTTTGTTAAAATCATAAAGTCCAAAAAGATCTATATTTCCATTTTCTACTATGACTTCAAGCATGGCTCCTGTTTGGTCTAGTTCCCTTTGAATTTTTTCCTTATCATTTATGGGTCTTGTATTTAAAATCATGTCAGATACAAGCTTACTTCTAGCATAATTTTTTATCATATCTAATATCTTATCAAATTCTAAGACTTCTAAAGTTTTTGTCTGCATTAAATAACACCTCTATCATAGCCTAGATTGTTAATCTTTGTATTTTTAATATTTATAATATCATCATTATTTCTTACTAAGTATAATAAGGATACTGAGTTTTCAAGTTTTTTCAAATCAATTTTTGTGATTTTTCTTGAATAAATCCTAGATATATAATCACTTCTTTTTATATCAAATAAATTACCATCTTCATCTTCTATTTGTGAATCATTAAAAATACATTTTTCACAACCATTTAAACCACATTTTTTAATGGATGAAAATGGACAATTTTTCATATTCATAAGTTCAATTGGTCCATAAGCTAATATCTCAGTCTTATATCTTTTAGAGTTTTTATTAATATTTTCAAAAGAGTTTTCCACAGAAGATGATATCATTTCAGAAAATTTATCATAAAAGTCAAATGAGTAGGAATTAAACACATTTAAGTATCTACCTATCCTAATTTTCAACTTATTTTTTCTTAGGTCATCTATAAGAACAAAATCTTTGTAATTATTAAAAATCACTCCTTTAAATTCATTTTCTAATAAATAATTTATTAATTCTTTTTTATTATAGGACTTATCAGCATCTAATATATAATAAAGATTAAGTCCAGAAAAAGACTTATCAAATGCTCTTACATAGACATTATCAAAATCATCAAGTAAGCCTCTATCAATATTATTTGATAAGAGTTCTACATTTTTTTCTCTTTTAATTTCCCTATTTTCTTTTAAATTTCTCTTTTTAATGTTGGGATTTTTCTTATAATAAGGCTCTAGTCTTTTATTATTTAAGATATAAATTGCATTTCTTCTAAGCTCATTTATATCCTTTTTTTTAATAAAGATATTATCATCTATACTTATATCTATATTTTTTACCTTATAGATGGTGTTTCCAAGCTTTGAAAGATTTTCTCTTATATCCTCCTCACTTAAGGAAACTTTATTAGCCCTTTCTATTTTACTCTTTCCAAGAAAATTTACCTTTATATCTTTATAGCTTAAGCTTATTTTAGGATATTCCCCTAATCTTCCTACAAAAGAAATATCAAGCGGAAGATTTTTATAGGAACTTAGTCCATCTTCTAAATTTTCTTTAAGAATTAATGAATTTAATAAACTTATATTTGAGCCTATTTTTGCATCCTTAAAATCTTTTAATTTTAAGACATCTCCATTATTTAAGTCACTTGTTAAGGTAAGTGGTAGGGTCTTGTTTTTATTTGTTACAACCTCAAGGATAGATCCCTTTCTTAGCTTTGAGTTTGACTTAAAAAACTTATCCTTTGATTTTTCAAAAACTTTTCCTATAACCCTATGTTTATTTTCATTACTTAAAGCAAGATAGTTTCTTTTTTGTCCAAAAATAAAACCCTTGGTATAAGATCTGTTTGATATATCTTCTATTTCGTCATTATTATATGTAGATTCTTCAAGCATACTTTTATAGTTTCTTACAGTATTATAGACATATTCATCTGTCTTCATACGACCTTCTATTTTCAAAGAATCTACTCCTGCTTTTACTAACTCTTCTATATTATCTATTGTATTTAAATCCTTCATTGAAAGATAGTAATCATATCCTAATACCTTGCCATTATTTATAAGCTTATATTTTTTTCTACAAATTCCAGCACACCTACCTCTGTTAGCAGACCTTCTACCTAAATAAGATGATAAAAGACACTCCCCAGAGTAAGATACACAAAGTGAGCCATGAACAAAAACTTCCGTATCTATGTCAAGCTTTGCTATTTTTTTTATCTCATCTATTGGGGTTTCTCTTGCTATAACTATCCTATCAAATCCTAAATCTTTAAGGGCTTTAGCACCATCATAATCTTTTATTGCCATTTGAGTTGAAGCATGAAATTCAATCTTTTTTTCTCCATCTCTTTTTATGTCTTTTATTAGAGAGTAAAATCCTATATCCTGGATTAATATTCCATCTGCGCCATACTCAATTAATTTTTCAAGATATGATAAAGCCTTGTCCATCTCTTCATCTTTTATTAGGGTATTTATAGTTATAAATACCTTCCTATCAAATAGATGAATAAGATCGATTACTTCCTTTATATTATCAATTGAAAAGTTTTTAGCATAGGCTCTCGCCCCAAAATCATCAAGTGCCAAGTAAAAGCTACAAGCCCCTGCGGCAAGACCTGCATACAGCATGGACATTTTACCAACAGGAGCTAATATTTCAGTATTTCTCATTATAAGTCCTTTTCAAGCTCCTTGACCTTCTTGTTAAGGTCAAGGTTATCATCTTGAAGTTTTTGTAAGTTTTCTCTTAATTTCTTAAGATTATTATCTTTAGACTTTATAATCTTATCCTTATTCTCAATTTCTTGCTTAATCTTATTAATAACTGAATTTAGATCGTCTATTTTTTTCATAGATTCCATAAAATCATCTTTAGATTTTTCAAAGTCAGCTTTAACTTTCTCATAATCCATAATTAAGGATTGGTAATCATCCCTTAACCTTGGATACTTTTCTATAGGCTCTTTAGCCTCATCTTTTAATTTTTTATGTTTTATTAAGAGATTATACATCTCATCTGTTATATTTAGGGCTGCAAGTAATAATTGATTTTCACGTGTAAGCTTATCATTGTCAACTTCTTTAATTTTTTTGTCAACATAAACTGCTATTTGTTGTATTTGAGTCTTGTCTAATTCACTAGTTAAAGTGTAATCCATGCCAGCAATATTAACCTTGATTTTTTCTGCCACATTTTCTCCTAACTACGTAAAACAACGTCTTTTTCTTCCAAATCCTTTAAAAATTCTTTTTCAATTTTTTCAACTTCCTCATCTTTTAGTGTCCTATCGCTTTTACCGAAAGCCACCTTATATGAAATTGATTTTTTACCTTCTTCAATTTGTTCACCTTGGTAAATATCAAATATTTCTATACTTCTTACAAGACCTTTTGCTCTAGTTATTATTATATCCTCAATCTTCCTGCTTTCTACATTTATATCACAAATAAACGAATAGTCACGTAAACTTGATGGATACTTATCTAAAGGCTTGTATCTTATATCAGTAAGTCTTTTATCAGCAATTAATGAGAGATCTATCTCTAATGCTAAAGCAAGTCCTTTGATATTATAGGCTTCAAGACTTTCATAAGATATTTGACCCATTATTCCTATCTTTTTTCCATCAAAATAAATATTGGCACAACGTCCTGAATGGAAAGCTTTGACATTTTCTTCAGTTTTAAATTCAAAACCTCTAAATCCAGTTCTTGCCATGGCCTTTATAAAGAAATCCTTAAGATTATAAAAAGTGTAATTTCCGTAAAGTCCCATACTTAGGTATTGTCTTTCTGAAGGAAGTTTCTCACCTGTTTTTACAAAACTTGTACCAATTTCATAAAATCTTAAATCTTTTTGTTTATAAGATAGGTTTTTTGAGATTGTAGTGAGCATGTTTGCAAGTAAGGTAGTCCTCATTACAGAGTAGTCTTCTCCCAAAGGATTAATTATTTTTACAAAATCTCTAAGTTTTGAGTCCTCATTTATACCTAGCTTATCATATTCCTTTGGTGATATAAATGAGTATGTTGTGATTTCTGAAAATTGTTGACCAAAAAGATTGAGCTTTAAATCATCTTTTAATAATCTCATAGGAGATTTCTCTCCTCTTTGAAGTGATGAGTATAGTGGTTTTGAAATAACTTTTCCCATACCATATAGCCTTGCAATCTCTTCTATAAGATCAGCTTCTATAGAAATATCCATCCTAAAATGAGGGATTTTCGCTATTATTGTGTCTTCATCTAAATCCCTTACCTCAAATTCTAAGGATTTAAGATAACTTATAGCTTCATCCTTAGAAAATTCATGTCCTATTAAACTATTTAGTCTAGATATCCTAAGTTTAACTTCGTTTTCTTCGCTATTTTTATAACCTTCATCAAAGCTATCTTCAAGCACTTCTCCAAGTCCTAAATCTGTTATTAATTTCATTACTCTTTTTGATGCAAATTCAGAATTTTCTACTGAAATTTGTTTTTCAAATCTTGAACTCGCTTCACTTCTTAGATTTAAACTTTTAGATGACTTTCTAATATTATCTGAATCAAAGTTTGCAGATTCTAGTAGGATAGTCTTTGTGTTTTCTGTAATTTCGCTATCCATCGAACCCATAATTCCTGCAATACCTATAGCCTCTTTTCCGTCAGATATAAGAAGTACATCTGAGTTAAGTTTTCTTTCTACACCATCTAATGTTTTTATGAGCTCTCCTTCTTTTGCATCTCTTACTATAATTTTTCTATCAGCAAGACTTTCAAGGTCATAAGCGTGAAGTGGTTGGCCTGTTTCAAGCATTACAAAATTTGTTATATCTACTATGTTATTTACAGGTCTCATACCAGCAAGCATTAATAAGTTTTTAAGCCATTGTGGAGATTCTCCTACTTTAACATTTTTTACAATTCTTCCTGTATATCTTTTACACTTATCTGATTTAATTTCAATTTTCTTAAAGTAATCTTCCTTTTTATCAGATACAGTAGGATAATCTATTGATGGATAGGATATCTCACTATTAAATGATGCTGCAGATTCTCTTGCCATTCCTATTATAGATAAACAGTCAGGTCTATTTGGAGTAATTTCATACTCAATTACTGGGGTGTTTGAATATAAAACTTCAATTGCAGGTGTTCCAGGCTTAAATTCAGAAGATAGTACAATAACTCCATCCTTTGATTTTTTTTCAATAAGAGAATCATCATATCCTATTTCCTTATATGAAGTAAGCATACCTTGGCTTGTTATTCCAAAGAAATCATGATCATCTATTTTTTGTCCATTAATAGTAGAACCAGATTTTATAACTATAAGATAGTCTCCTTCTTTAGTATTTTTAGCTGAAGTTACTATAGTGATTTCACTTCCTATATCTATAGTTAGAACTTGTAATTTATCTGCATTTGGATGCTTTACTTGTTTTAAAACTTTTCCTACTACAAGTCCTTCAAGTTTATCAGAAATGGTATATACACTTTCAACATGTGAACCTGTTTCTGATAGTCTATCTGTTATTGTCTTTAAATCTTTATCTAATTTTATATAATCTTTTTGCCAAATTAAAGGTACTAACATTTCTCCTCCTAGAATTGTTTAATAAATCTCTTGTCATTATCAAATAGTAGTCTAATATCATCTAGTCCATACTTAACCATGGCAATTCTATCAACTCCAAGACCAAAGGCAAAACCAGTATATTTTTCACTATCTATTCCACAATTTTCTAATACATTTGGATGAACCATTCCTCCACCTAAAAGTTCCATTGACCATCCAGTATTTGAGCAAGCAGGACATCCCTTGCCACCGCATGATGGACAAGTTACATCAACTTCAAGTGATGGTTCTGTAAATGGAAAATGGTGAGGACGATAACGCATCTTCATGTCATCGCCAAACATTTCTTTTATAAATGTTTCAAGTGTTGATTTAAGATTTGCAAGAGATACATTCTCATCTACAACTAAACATTCCAATTGATGAAACATTGGTGAGTGAGTTGCATCGACTTCATCGTTTCTAAATACTCTTCCTGCTGATACCATCTTAATTGGAAGTTTTCCTTCATTCATAACACGAATTTGCATGCTAGATGTATGTGGGCGAAGAAGAGTATCTTCATCTATATAGAAAGTATCTGAAAGAGATCTTGAAGGGTGATTTTTAGGTGAGTTAAGATCATCAAATACATTTTTTACAGTATCAATTTCTGGCCCCTCTACTACATCAAATCCCATATTTTGAAATATTTCTTCAAGTTCAGCCATAGTTTGATTTATAACTGAAAAATGTCCAGTTTCATAGATGTCAAAATTTGCAGTTACATCTATCTTTTCTTCCTTTATCTTTTTTTCTAGAAGTTCTTTTTTAATTATTTCTTTTCTCTTTTCTAGTATTTTTTCAACTTCTCTACTAGTTTCATTTATAAGCTTTCCTGCCATTGGCTTTTCTTCGTTTGGAAGTTTGGAAATATTTTTCTTAAAAGCTGTAATCTCTCCCTTTTTTCCTAAATACTTAACCCTTAACTCTTCTAAGGATTTAAGATCTGTTTTTTCTTCTATTGCCTTTGTAGCTTCTTCTACCAAGGCCTTTAATTCTTCTTTCATATAATCCTCCAATAATTTTTGGTACAAAAAAACTGCCCTATAAAAGGACAGACTAGCCTGCGGTACCACCTAATTTGGTTATAAATAACCCACTTAATAACTATAACGCATAACCGTATCAACTACTTAGTTTCGTATCAAAGCTGGGCGGTGAATTACTATACCGTTACAAGGTGGCCTCTCATCATCTACCACTTGCTTTGCTTGGATAGTATAGCTTTAGTCCGCTTTGGCTAAATTATTCATTAATATTGATGCAGCAATAGCTGCATTTAGTGATTCAATCTCACCTTGCATCTTTATAGATATAAAATCATTTGTAAGATTTCTTAAATCATTTCCTATCCCATTGGCTTCATTTCCTATAGCAAGAATTATCTTGTTAAAATCCTTAAAACAATCAGAACTTTTCCCATCCATATCTGCCAGAATAAGCTTGTAATCATTTAACAAATCTTTTACTTCATTGATTGAATATTCTAAAAAATTCAACCTAAAAATAGATCCCATACTAGCTCTTATAGTCTTTTCATTATAGATATCAACACAATTATTTAATAATATTATATCCTTAAAACCAAAAGCCTCAGCACTTCTTATGATGGTACCAAGATTTCCTGGATCTTGTAAGTGATCTAATAATAGTACTTTTTTTGAAGAAATATGTTTAGGAGCCTTAATCTTTAGACAAGCTGAAACTCCTTCAGGATTTTCAAGACTTGAAAGTCTGTTAAAAAGACTATTAGAAAAAACTATTTTAGGATAGTCTGTTTGAAAATCTTTCATATCTTCATTTACGAATATAAACAAAAGCTCCATATCAGGAGGAATTTGTTCTACTATTTTTATAGATTCTACTACAAAGACCCCGTATTTTCTCCTATACTTCTTCTTTTTTAATTTATAAATATATTTATATTTTTCGTTAGAATCTGATTTTATAATCATTAAGCAGCTTGGTTAGCTAATTCTACTAATTTTGTAAATTCTTCAGGATTTGATACTGCTATTTCAGCTAGCATCTTTCTATTGATTTCAATGTTAGCTTTCTTAAGATTACCCATCAACTTTGAATAGCTTGTTCCATTTGCTCTAGCAGCAGCGTTGATTCTAGCAATCCATAATTTTCTGAAATCTCTTTTTCTTCTTTTTCTTCCAATATAAGCATATTGTAAAGATTTCATCACAGCTTGGTTAGCAGTTTTGAAAAGTAATGATTTTGAACCGAAGTAACCTTTAGCTTGTTTTAAAACTTTTTTATGTCTTTTTTTTGCATTTATTGCTCTTTTAACTCTTGCCATTTAATCCCCCTATTAGATGTTTAATAATACCTTGATGTTCTTTTGATCACCCTTAGATGCAATTGTAGATTTTCTTAATCTTCTTTTTCTTGCTGGTGATTTTTTAGCTGTAAGGTGTCCTTTATAAGCCTTATATCTTTTTATTTTTCCACTGCCTGTAACTTTAAATCTTTTAGCAGCTGCTCTTTTAGTTTTGATTTTGTTTTTAGCCATGTTAGCCTCCTATTTTTCTTCATTATTAGGTGAGATGAATAGTACAAGTGATCTACCTTCCATTTGAGGTTTCTTATCAATTTTAGCACTATCTCCAACCATTTCTATAAATTTATCTAATAAATCATAGCCTAAGTTTTTATGACCCAATTCTCTACCCTTAAACCTAACAGAAACCTTAACTTTATCTCCATTATCAAGGAATTTCTTTGATTGATTTGCCTTTGTTGCTAAATCATGATCTTCGATATTAAGGCTAAATCTTGTTTCTTTAGTTTGAATAGTTTTTTGCTTTTTCTTGTTTTCTTTAGCTTTTTTCTCTTGTTCGTACTTATATTTACCATAGTCCATGATTCTTGCAACTGGTGGCTTAGCATTTGGTGACATTAATACTAGATCCAAATGTTTATCAAAAGCCCTATCTAAGGCTTCATTTTTGGATACTACACCAATTTGTTCTCCATCTTCATCAATTAGTCTAAGCTTATTGTCTCTTATTTCTTCATTAATTTTTAAATCTTTTATAATGTTCCCTCCGAATATATGCATAAAAAATGGGTACTAAAAGTACCCATAATAAAGCAATAATATATTAGAAATTTCTTCTAATAGAGATTGTAACCTGAAGACACAATTGTCGGCAGGTGAGTATTGGGTACTTCTTTAACTCTCTTTTGTTATGATACAAGATTCTTATTTTATTGTCAAATTTTATTTTTCAAAAAATTCATACATCATTTCAAACAAGAGCATTCTTTGATCATAATTTGTAAATGAATGATCAGTATTTTCAAGAACATGGTAGTTTGAATTTTTAAAACACCTATTTAGTTTGATATTAGACTCATCCAAAACAACATCATCAAGATCTCCCCTTATAATTTGAACTTCACCTTTATATAAACTTGCTTTTTTATATATGTCATAATCCATTATATCAAAAAGAAAATTCTTATGAATTCTAAGTCCTCCAACATCCAAATCTTTTATACTAACTAGTTTCTTTACCTTTTCTATATCGCTTAAATCTTTATCTCTATTTTTCTCATCAATATAATCATAAAGATTTAGGGCAGTTTTTTTCAAAAGCTCAAGATTGTTCATATCACTTGCTGGAGCAAGTAGGCTCATCTTTTTTGGTTTTAGTTCATCTGCTAGGAGAATACTTATAACACCACCCATAGAATGACCTATAAAGTAAATATTGCTATCATCCACAAAGTCTAAGTTTTTAGTAAAATCATAAATAATTCTTGCCTCATCAAGCTCTCTTGTTAGTGTCATATCATAAAATGAACCATCACTTTCTCCAGTACCTGAAAAGTCAAATCTTATACAAACATATCCCTTTTTTGTTAAATATCTTGAATTTAAAATCCTAAACCAATGTGATCCATTCCTATCTCCAGAAAAACCATGGTAGAAAAGAGCTGTTTTATATTTTTTGCTTGAATCAAAGTCATCTGGTGTATTAACAACTCCCCTTAAAACTATTCCATCTTTCTTTTCTATATGCCTATAAAGGTATTTCATTTAAACTAATCTCTTTCATTTAATATTCTTGCCATAAGAACCCCTGATGCTGAAGCTTGGGAAAGCGAGTGTGTAACTCCTGACCCATCTCCAAGACAAAATAGGTTCTCTTTACTTGTTTCAAAATTTTCATCAACTTCAACTACTGAATTATAGAACTTAACCTCTATTCCATAAAGTAAAGTATCATCATTTGCCATACCTGGAGCAATCTTATCTAGAGCATAAATCATTTCTATTATGTCGTCTAATTGCCTTTTTGGCATAACTAGAGATAAATCTCCTGCCGTTGCATTTAAGGTTGGTTTTAAGAATGATTTTTTCATTCTTCTTTCTGATGATCTTCTTCCTTTGATAAGATCACCAAATCTTTGCATTAAAACTCCCCCACCTAGCATATTTGAAACTCTAGCTATTGATTCACCATATTCATTTGAATCCTTAAATGGTTCTGTGAATTTATTAGTAACTAATAGGGCAAAGTTGGTATTTTCAGTTCTTAAGGCAGGATCTGCATAGGAGTGACCATTAACTGTAATAATTCCATTTGTATTTTCTGTAACAACTTCTCCATATGGATTCATGCAAAATGTCCTTACAAGGTCATTATATTGCTTAGTTTGATAAACTATCTTTGCCTCATAAACTTGATCTGTTATGTGTTTGAAAACTTCTGCTGGAACTTCAACACGAACCCCTATATCAACCCTATTTTTCATTAAATTTACATCAAACTCTTGGCAAGTATCTGATATCCACTTAGAACCTGATCTTCCTGCTGCAAGAACTAGATACTTACATTTAATAGTTTCTGTTTTATTCGTATGAACATAGTAGAATCCATCTTTAAATTCAACTTCTTCTACCATAGTCATAAATTCAAAGTTTATTTTATCTTTAACTTGATTATAAATTTTTTGTAAGATTTCCCTATTTCTTTCTGTACCAAAATGACGAACCTTTGCTGTAAGAAGATGGAGATCATTTCTTAAACATTCACTTTTTAAGTTAGTATTGTCAGTAGAATATAATTTAGCATCCCCCTTATCAAAGCTCATAAGGACTGAGTCAACATACTCCATTAAATCATAGGCCTTTTTTTCGCCTATGTAGTTATGTAAGTCACCACCAAAATTAGTAGTTATATTATATTTTCCATCAGAAAGAGTACCTGCACCACCAAAGCCATACATTATATTGCAAGGCTTACATCCTATACAATAATCTACCTTACCTTCTGTAATTGGGCATTTTCTTTGGTCTACTTTCCTACCTCCATCTATTATTAAAACAGACTTATTTGTGCCAAGCTTATTAAACTCATAAGCCATAAAAGCACCAGCAGCACCACTTCCTACTACAACTACATCAAATTCTCTCATAATCTTCCTTTCTTTTTATATAAGATATTCATACTCTAATATTGTATACTTTTATTTAAAAAATAGCTATAATTATATTATAAAAGGAGGAATTTATGAAAGAAAATAGGAAAAATTTATTACTATCATTTATTTTATTTCTTATATCAATAATTCTTGCAATTATTTATTATGATAGGTTGCCTGTAAGAATTCCTGTTCACTATGATTTTGACTGGCAGGTTGATATTTATGCCAAAAAAATTAATGCTCTATTGTTTATAGTTATATTTATGGTTCTAGTCTACCTTGCTCTTTATTTTATATTAACCCTAGATCCTAAAAGAAATGAACATGATGAGTCCTACAAACATATAAGCTTGTTAACAATTCCTATACTTAATCTTCTTATAATTGGCCTAACTATAAGAAAAACTTTTGACCCATCTTTAAATGTAGGAAGGATAATCGTAGCGGTTATAGCTGTTTTTATAGCTATAAGTGGAGTTTTCATGCCAAAAATAAATAGAAACTATACTCTTGGAATAAGAACACCCTGGGCCTTAGAAAATGACTATGTTTGGAAAAAAACTCAAAAGCTTTCTGGACTCTTACTTTTTATAAATGGAGTCTTTAGCCTGATAATTTTAGGATTTTCAGTAAAGATTGCCTTTATACTACTAACAAGCCTTTTTATTTTAACAATTATAGTTTCATTTATATATTCTTATCTAATTTATAATAACTTAGCAAATAAATAGCAAATCACTTATAATTGTGATATAATTATATAAATTTATAAAAATATTTATATAAGAGAGGAATAAAGAAAGAATGAAAATCGCATTTAAAAAGGCCTTTCCTTATACAGTACCAATTCTTTTAGGTTACTTATTTTTAGGAATAGCCTTTGGTTTACTAGCTAGTGAAGTAGGTTTATCCGCCATACAAACAGGCCTTATTTCAGCTGTAATATATGCTGGAAGTTTGCAATATGCCCTTATACCGATTTTTGCAAATCCAATTTCTTTAATATCGATAGCTATATTTAGCTTGTCTATAAACATAAGATATCTCTTTTATGGTCTTACACTTATAAGACCTTTTAAAAAGACAAAACACAAACTTTTCTTTATACACGGCCTAAGTGATGAAGCTTTTGCCCTTATAACAAGCCTTAAAACACCAAAAAATGTAAAAAGAGAAGATTTTATCCTTGCTATTGAAATTTTAAGCTATATATATTGGGTTTTTGCATGTTTTCTTGGAGGACTTTTTGGAGACTTTTTTGATATTAATACAAAAGGACTAGATTTTGTCTTAATAGCCATGTTTATGGCACTTTTTGTTGGAAATATAAAAGAGCCTAAAAAGGTAATACCTTCAATTATTGGTATTATTATTCCTTTTATATGCTTATTAATATTTGGAAGTGGTAGTTTTATGATTCCATCAATAGTTATAATTGTTATAGTTCTTCTTTTTTTCAGAAAGCAAATCGAGGAAAACAACTATGCAAAATTTTATTAAAATACTCATAACAGCAAGCCTAGTTACCTTTGTAATAAGGGCTGTTCCCTTTTTTCTTCTTAAAAATAAGGAGGTCCCTGATATAATAGATTATCTTGGAGAATATCTTCCTGCATCTATAATGGGACTGTTGGTAGTATATGCCTTAAAAGATACAAATCTTTCATCTCCATTTTATGGGATACCAGAAATCATCGCATCTATTGTTGTAATTTTGCTGCATTTATGGAAAAAAAACCTACTCTTATCAATTGCAGCTGGAACTTTTGTTTATATGTTTTTAATTCAAACGGTATTTATTTAATTTTGCAGGATTTATCCTGCTTTTTTTTATTCTTGTTTTTCACTCTACTTTGTTATATAATTAATAAAAATTATCAATAAAAATAGAAAAGAATGGAGATAATATGAGTAAAGAATTTTCAATAACAGGAAATAAGGTCATACTTAATTTTTCTGAGCAATTTTTCAATGATGTGGATGAACTATTAGATAGTAAATCTTTTCTCGATTTAACTAAGTCATTTATATCCTACCATAAAAATGAATCATCTAGAGTTTATGCATACATAGAGCAATTTTTTATTAATTCATCTGTAGAAAATCTAGCAATAGAGTTAGTAGATATATTAAAGCTTCTTACAGTTATGAATATAGAAGAAATATCATCAAAGATTAATAAATATCATAAGCTTGATGAACAAAAAGAAGGTGTTTTAAAAATAGTTGAAGAATATTATGACTATTGGAGAAATCTGGAAAGATATTCAATAATTGAGCAAAAAAAAGACTCTCGAGGGGTTGGAGTTGTAAATTTTGTTGAGCTTAATGAAAAACTAAAAAATCTGATTCTTCAGTCATATAGAAGAATTGAAATGAATATAACAGGTGCTTGGCCAAAGGTTTATAGACAAGTTCCAGCCGCCTGTGATGCTTCAATTATGATTAGGTATTTTAATAAGGACTTGCCAGAAATTTATAATAATTTAAATAAGATTCCTTTTATCACCCAAGTTATGATAGAAACTCCTTATATTACCTATACTAAGTCTAATAAAAGGGATGGTGTGTTTGAAGAAGTATATAAAAATCCAATCTTGGATACTAATATAAATTATCCTCACTTTTTCTGCTATCCAGCTAAGGTTGGTGATAATCTAATATACATCTATTTTCACAGAGACTTGCTTACTCATGGGGTTTCTGCATCAAATCTCTTTGAGCTTGCAGAAGTAAAGGATATAGAAAATGGAAAACCAGATGCAATATATATATATGGACCAAAAGATAAGGGAGATAGGAAAAATTCTTTCTACTATGATAAGGAAAATGAACTTTATGTAGGATATATCGCTTATTCAGATAAGATTGATTATTTTGGCTACCTTAAAAAAATGGTTTTAACTTTAAACAATGTTATCAACATCAAAAAGGGCTATTTGCCAATTCATGGTGCAGGGCTTTCTGTAGTTTTACAAAATAACAAGACTGTAAATATAGTTATATTAGGAGATTCAGGAGCTGGAAAAAGTGAATCTATAGAAGCTTTCAGAACTCTCGCAAAAGATTATATTAAAGAGCTTACTATAGTATTTGATGATATGGGTTCTTTTAGAATTGAAAATGGAAAAGTATATGCTTATGGTACAGAAATTGGTGCTTTTGTAAGACTTGACGACCTAGATGCAGGCTATGCATTCAAACAAATCGATAGGTCAGTTTTCATGAATCCTGATAAGGTAAACTCAAGACTTATAATGCCTGTTGCAAGTTTTGATGAAATAAATAAGGGATATGAAGTTGATTTTTTCCTTTATGCCGATAACTACTCAGCAGTTTTGGAAAATGCTAAGTCAATCGAATTACTTGACAAAAAATCTGAAGCTTTAAGAGTATTTAAAAGAGGAGGAAGACTTGCTAAAGGAACTACAACTGAAACAGGACTTGTACAAACCTATTTTGCAAATCCATTTGGACCTGTTCAAAAAAGAGAAGAATGTGATAAACTTCTAAATTTATACTTTGATACACTTTATAAAAATAAGGTAAAAGTAGGTACTATAAAAACTCAATTGGGACTAGAAAATATGCAATTTATAGGACCAAGAGCTGCTGCTATAGAACTATTTGAGCTTATTAAAGAAATTGAAGACTAATAAAAAAGTGGATGTTACAAAGATTAATTCATTCTTTAACATCCACTTTTCTAATACATATAAAATTTATTTATTTATAAAATCAATCGTATCCTTTATAAGCTTTGGACTTATCCTACACTTATCCTCACTTACAGCACAAACTGCAAATCTTAGGCCTTGTTTATTTGCTACTATGTATATATCATTTTCCTTAAGCTTTTCTGCGATTTCTTCTGTTCTATCACATGGAATAGATATGAAAAAACCACCAAAATAAGGAAGTGTAATAAGCCCTACTTCTTTAGAAGCTTCCATAAAAGCATCGGCTCTTTTTTGAAGTTTAATCCTATATTTCTCTAGCTCATCCTTATAAGATTTAGATTTTTCCTTATCTTTTTCAATTTCTGTAAGCAGGGTCATAGCAACGTGAGTTATATTTGACCAAGTTGCCCTATTTGAATGTTTCATTGAGTTAAATACAGAATCTGCTATTTCCTTTTTCTTAGATATAATTATACAAGCTCCTGCTCTAAGACCATAGGCTGTATATGATTTACTCATAGAATATGCAACTGTAGTAAGTATATTTTCTGGTAAGTATGAAAATTTCTCAAAAAATTTCTTTTGAGAGCCATCTCCTGCAAATTCTATATAGGCTACATCTAGAAGAATTGTTATATACTTTCCTTCTTTTGCCCTATCTTTAATAATATCTATAATCTTATCCCACATTGAATCATCAATAGTAAAACCTGTAGGATTGTTAGCAGGTGAGTTAAATACACAAACTACCCTATCTCTTTTATCAAGAGCATAATCAAGGGCTAGCTTAAATGCTTCAATATTAAAATTAAAGTCCTTATCTAAAAATTCATATGTCTTAAACTTTCTATTGAATTCTTCGCACATAGTCATATAGGCAGGCCAATACCAATTAGGACAGATTACATAATCACCTTCACCTAGAAGTGACCAAAATACATGTCTTACTGCACCTGTACCACCTACTGTAGAAATAGACCTAATAAATCCTTCTGGTCTATAGTTTCCAAAACATTTAGATATAACACCTTCTAAAAAGTCCTTATCGCCCTCTATTGCTCCATAACTTGCTATAGATCTCTTATCCATATTTTTTAAAGTATCGTATACACTATCAAAAGCAATCAGTTTTCCATCATCATCTATAAGGGCTCCTATAGTTGAATTAATAATCTTTTCTCTTCCCTTTTCCTCTATAGCTTTTTTTGCTTCACCGCCAACTTTAAAGATTGAATCTTCAAGGTTTGGCCATCTTGCATGATCAGCTAATATATTTTTTTCCATAATTTTCTCCCTATATTTTTATAATATTGTATCAGAATTTATTATAATTTTAAAGTAATACTTGGATAAATTTTTATTTTTAAGTAAAATATACAAGGAGGATATTATGGATAAAGATTTAAAAAAAGAAAGATTAAAAGAGCTTGATAAGCTATCTTATGAAGTTACACAAAATTCACTTACAGAGAAGCCTTTTTCTAGTAAATATGATAATTTTTTTGAAGATGGAATATATGTAGATAAGATTTCTGGTGAAGTTTTATTCTCATCAAAGGATAAGTTCAATGCTGGATGTGGTTGGCCTTCATTTACCAAACCACTTGAAGATAATATAGATGAATTTGAGGATTTATCTCATGGTATGGTAAGAACTGAAGTTAAGTCAAAAGATGGAGAAAGCCATCTAGGTCATGTATTTTCTGATGGACCAAAAGAGACTGGTGGGCTAAGATATTGCATAAATGGATCAAGTCTTATATTTATCTCCAAAGATGAACTTGAAGAAAAAGGATATGGCAAATATTTAACTTTATTTGAATAAAAATAGCAAGGCAATCTAGATCAAAATCTATCTGCCTTGCTATTTTTATTCATAGGTTCCTTTTCTTACAATTTTTTTATCTTTCATCATAAATAACCCATTTGAAATCACTGTATTTATATCTAAATTTTCATCAAGAAGTAGGAGATTAGCTTTATAATCTTTTTTTATTTTTCCTACTTCCCTATCAAGTTTTAAAGCCTTGGCTACATTTATAGTAAAAGGCTTTATGGCTTCTTTTAATTTTTCTCCTGACTTTACTATCTCTTTTATAGCAATAATCCCTGTATTAACTGGAGTATAGCCTATATCTAAAAGATTTCCATCATCATCATAAGTTGACCAAGATCCATATCCATCAGATGAGTAGGTTATTTTTTCTAAAACCCCCTTATCTTTTGCTTTCTTATAAGCATATGCATCATTTAGATAATCCTTACCCATTCCAGAGGTAAGATCAATATAGCCACCCCTTTTAGCAAAGTCTAAGGCATCTTCAAAAAGTGAAAGTTCCCTATTTACATGAGTTGGTCTAAAACATCCTATAGGTAGATTTGAATGTTTTAAAGCATCATCTATTAGTTTAAAATTAAACTTACCCCCTCCCATATGGATTGTAACATGACCTGATTTTCCTGAAATCATTCCAGCAACCCTAGCATCAGCTCCTATTCTTTGAAGTTCTTTATAATCAAGGCTAGAATCCCTATGATCATTCACTGCAATCTTGACTCCTATGAGTTGATCAATAAATATAATATCTTTTTTTATAGAACCTGTTATAGTCGGACTAGGATAAGCATAAGATCCTGTTAAACTATAAGTCTTTATTCCTTCCTTAGTTAAAGCTAGAGATTTAGCAACTAAGTTTTCTACACTTCTAGTTTCTGAATCAGTTCCTAGAAGACCGACTACTGTTGTAATACCAGCTTCTATAAGTTTTGATAAAGAAATTTCGGGAACTTTTGTATTAAATCCCCCTTCTCCACCACCACCTGTAATGTGAATATGTTGGTCAATAAGTCCTGGAATAACTATCATTTCTTTTCCGTCATATATGCAATCTACAGGATATTTCTTATCATCCTCACTAATATCTAAAATCTTATCATTGGCAATATAGATATTTGTAAGAGACTTATCTCCTACAATTTTTATATTTTTAATTAAAATCATTTGCTTTCTCTTTCTATTTTCAAAAATTCTTCCTTTTCCTTATCACTTATTTTTGTTATACCAATTCCAGTAAAGGCAAGTATTATAGCCATCATTATTCCTGTGTAATTTAATATAGCCCATGGAAGATAGGCTAAGGTTTCAACCCCTAAGGTAGCAGTCATATATGCTCCTGCTGCAGACCATGGTATAAGTGGAACTAAAACTGTACCTGAATCTTCTAAAGTTCTTGAAAGATTTTTAGGATGAAGATTTCTTTCAAGATAAATTTTTCTAAATAATTCTCCTGGTATAAGAATTGAAAGATAAGAATTTCCTGTAACAAAAGCAACTGTAAAACAAGATGCTATAGTTGATAAGATAACTCCAAAAGTAGACTTAACTCTCTTAAGTATTGCATCTAAAACTACATCAAGCATGCCAGATGTTGACATGACACCTGCAAATCCCATTGAACAAAACACCAAAACTGTAGTGGTTGTCATAGAAACAGCCCCACCTCGATTTATAAGGGTTTGAATATCATCAATGATATTAGCTTGAAAACCTGTCATTTCAATATTAAATCCATTTATCATAGAAATAAATCCATCCTTAAGACTGAAACCTTGGACAAGAACACCTATTACAACTGAAACTAAAGAGTTTACTACCATGGTTGGAAGTGTTGGATACTTAAGTATAGATCCTACAAGCATAATAATAACTGGTAAGATAAGTAAAATATTCCAATTATAAATTCCAGAAAGTTGATTTTGAATTAGGGCTACAGACTCACTACTTGTGACAGTTACATCAGCCCTAAGTCCTACAATAAGATAAACTATAATTGAAATTATTGATGCGGGAATTGTAGTATAAAGCATATGTTTTATATGTTCATAAAGATTTGAACCTGCAGCAAGTGGAGCTAGATTTGTAGTATCTGAAAAAGGTGATAACTTATCACCAAAATAACTTCCTGCAACTACTGCTCCTGCAGTTATAGGTAAGGACATATTAAGTCCTTGAGCAATTCCCATAATAGCAACACCAACTGTTCCTGCTGAACCCCAAGAGGTTCCTGTAACAGTTGATAGGACTGCTGTAATTAAAAAGGCACTTAAATATAAGAATCTAGGATTCATAATTTGTACCCCATAATAAATTATCATAGGTACAGTTCCTGAAAACATCCATGCCCCTATAAGAAATCCTACTGACCATAGAATCAGAGTTGCTGGGAGGGCTCTTGAAATCTTTTCTATAATTCCAACTTGAAGTTCTTCCCAAGTATATCCCAATTTCATTGCAATAATGCTTGCAAAAATAGTACAAAGTAAAATTATTGGCTCTGCCCTAAGTTTTAATATACCAACACCAATAGTTAAAAGAACAATCATTACAACTAAAGGTGACATAGCCTGTATAGTATTAGGTTTCTTTTTCTCTTTTTTCATATTATTCTCCATTTTTATATTTTATTTACATAATAATACAATAAAGAATGATAAAAAGTCAAGCAAAGAATTTATTAAAGTAAATTGTTAAATTAGTAGTTGTAGTCAAACTTTCCCTATAAGTATATAGAAAATTAAATGGGACTGTTGCAGAATGAATTAATCGTTCAAAATCATTACAAACTCCTCCACGACAATTTACCTACTTAAGTGGCAAGATATTCTCAAATTGTCTATGAGTAACTTTTAATGATGCAACGTTAGAAATTCATAATTTTGCAACAGCCCCATTAAATCTAAATATATAGCTTTATTTATCTTAAAAATATAAATGCTTATTTTTGACTTATACCTTCTTCTTTAGCACAATCTGCAACAGCTTTTGCCACTACATCAGCAACTCTCATATCAAATGGAGATGGTATAACGTAATCATCCTTAAGCTCTTCATCTGATATTAAACTTGCTATAGCCCTTGCCGCTGTAATTTTCATTTTCTCAGTTATGGCGCTAGCATGAACTGATAGGGCACCTTTAAAAAGACCTGGAAAAGCTAGAACGTTGTTTACTTGATTAGGATAATCACTTCTACCTGTTCCTACTACCCTTGCTCCTGCTTCTTTTGCATCTTCATAGGTAATTTCTGGATCTGGATTTGCCATGGCAAGGATTATTGAATCTTTCCTCATTGATTTTACCATTTCCTTACTTATCTTATTTGGTACTGATACTCCTACAAATATATCAGCATTTCTCATAGCCTCTTCCAAACTATAGTCTTTATTTTCCTTGTTAGTTTCTCTAGCAAGTTTATTATATAAATCTTTTGAATATTCTTCGCTTTCTTTTAATATTCCTTTTGAGTTAAAGGCAAAAATATCATTTATTCCAAAATCATTTAACATTCTTACTATAGATGAGCCTGCAGCTCCTACTCCTGAAATTACTACATTACAATCTTCAGGTTTTTTTCCTACAAGTTTTAGGGAATTTATTAAAGCAGCAATTGTAACTATTGCTGTACCATGTTGGTCATCGTGGAAAACTGGTATATCTAGCTCTTCTTTTAGTCTGGTTTCAATTTCTATACATCTTGGAGATGAAATATCTTCAAGGTTTATACCACCAAAAGTAGGTGAAACTTGTTTTACAAATTTAATTATCTCTTCCGTATCATTTGTATTTATAACAAGTGGAACTGCATTTAGACCACCAAATTTTTTAAATAAACAAGCCTTTCCTTCCATTACTGGTAAGGCTGCTGCTGCGCCTATATCTCCTAAACCAAGAACAGCAGATCCGTCTGATATTATTGCAATTGTATTTGCTTTTCCTGTATATACATAGGCATCTTCTTCATTTTCATGTATTTTTTTGCAAGGTTCAGCTACTCCTGGAGAATACACTAAGGATAAGTCGTCCTTATTTTCTAGTTTTGTTTTTAATTCTGTTGATATTTTTCCTTGGATTTTTTTGTGTAATTCAAGTGCTCTCTCTTTTAAGTTGTCCATTTTTTTCTCCTTATACCATTTTCTCAGGTTTTACTATCTTATCAAATTCTTCATCACTTAAATAAGCTAGTTCTTTGTTTGCCTCTTTTAAAGTAAGATTCTTACTAAAGGCATATTTTGCAATCTCACTTGCCTTATCATAGCCTATTTTAGGTGAAAGACTTGTTACAAGCATAAGTGATTTATCAAGATTTTCATTTATTTTTCCTTCATTTGCCACAAGATTTCTTAGAAGTTTTTCTCTAAAACAATGGATAGATTTTGAAAGAAGTGTAATAGAGTTATCCATTGAATGAATTATAAGAGGCATATAGGCATTTAATTGTAGTTGACCTTGGGTATTTGCCATAGAAATTGCTAGATCGTTTGCCAAAACTTTTATACATATCATGGTAATAGACTCAACTTGGGTTGGATTTACCTTACCAGGCATAATAGATGAACCTGGCTCGTTAGATGGTATTATAAGTTCACCTATACCACACCTTGGTCCACATGATAAAAATCTTATATCATTTGCAATCTTATAAAGATCTGTTGCCAATGCTTTTATAGCTCCGTGAACATTTACAAGACTTGATTTTGATGAAAGTTGGAAGAATTTATTTTCATCTGATTTAAGATCCATATCATATATTTTTGAAAGCTCTTTTGCCATCTCCTCTCCAAATTCTTTTTTGGCATTTATTCCAGTTCCTACAGCTGTACCTCCTATAGCGAGATACTTAAGTTCTTCTTTTACTTCCCTTAAAACTTTTAAATTTCTTTGTAGACATACCTTCCAAGCTGAAATTTCTTGAGATAGTTTTATAGGAGTTGCATCTTGTAGATGAGTTCTCCCAGTTTTTATTAACTTATCGTTTTTTTTGATTAAATCATCAAAGCAGTCAATAGTTTTTGAAACTTCTATTATGAGTTTTTCCGATAAATTTTTTAAGGTTGAAAGATGCATGGCTGTTGGAAAAACATCATTTGAACTTTGGCTCATGTTTACATGGTCATTGGGGTGAATAAGTTTTTCATCTTCATTAGCAATGTGGCTTATTACTTCATTTACATTCATATTTGTTTGAGTACCAGATCCTGTTTGCCATACCGTAAGTGGAAATTCATCATCAAATTCTCCACTTAAAATTCTATCACAGGCTTTAACAATCAAGTCTCTTCTCTTATCATCTAATTTTTTCTCAAGATTATTTACAATGGCTGCTGACCTTTTTATTGTAACTATGGCCATTATCTGAGAGTGTGGAATTTTTTCAACACCTTGAGGAAAATTTTCTAGAGATCTTTCTGTCTGTGCTCCCCAATAGTGATTGGATGGAACATTAACTATACCTAGAGAATCTTCTTCTTGTCTGTATTTCATTTCTTTACCTCAATTCAAAATTCTTCTTTAGCATAAGCTTTTAACATGTTTATAAATATTTTAGCAATTGGTCTTAACTTATGATTAGCTGAATAGTTTATCATAGTTGTCCTTGAAGATAAACCCTCCTTTAATTTAAAATAAATAACCTCTTTATAGTCTTCTTTTAGCATGGATTCTGGAAGAATTGCAAGACCTATATTTTCTCTTACACACTTTTGGGCTATAAAAATAGAATCTGTTTCAAGGATTGTCTTTAGGGTGTTTTCTGTAAACTCATCAAGCTCCTGGTATTGGAGCAGTAAATTTTGCCCTTTTTTCATTCTTATTATTTTTTGACCCATAAGTGATTTTGCATCTATTGAATAGATTTTTTTATTGTTCTTTAAATTAATCTTTGAAATCAAAGGATTATCCTTTGAGATTGCAACATATACATTTTCCCTATAAAGGTTAATACTTTTTAAATCTTCATATTCATTAGTTTCATAGGTTATGGCAAAATCACATTCACCATTTAAGGCTAAGTTATTTAAGTCACTCGTCTTTGCCTCAACTAAGTTTACCCTTATACCTGGATAATTTTCATTGAAATCTTTTAAGACCTTGGATAGGAAATAGTAACTTTGATAATCAGTTGAACCCACTTTAATATTTCCAATCTTAAGCTTATTTACCTCTTCAATTTTTAATAGTGTATCTTCTTTTAATTTTTCTATTTCTTCAAGGTACTTTTTATAAATCTCACCTGCTTCAGTCAGTCTTATTGGCTTATAATCCCTATTAAAAATCTCAATCCCAAGCCTATTCTCAAGCCTTATTATATACTGACTTAAGGCTGATTGGGATATATAAATTTTCTCAGAAGCCTTTGTTATAGAACCATACTCTAAAATCGTGGATATATATTCTAAGTCCCTATCTGACATAATATCTCCTATATTTCTATATTTTTCTGAAGCTTAAGCCCTAGCCTTAAACTTTCCTTTACTAATTCTTTTTCACTATCTATAAGTGGATACTTATCTCTTTTTTCATCCTCACTATTTATAAAACTTGCCTCAGTACAACCTATAATGATATAGTCTGCTCCCTCTTCCATCATTTTTTCTAAAGTTTTGTGATATCTTTCAAAATTGACAGTACCATTTTCCTTAACATCCTTATAAATACAAGTATTAACCATCTCCTGAAGCTCATTTGATGATTTTAATACCTTTTGCTTGGATTTTTCAATCACTTCATTAAATAAGCCAGACTTTATACTTCCTTCTGTTGCAAAAAGTCCTATTGTCTTATCCTTGCCAAGTTCTTTAAGTTTTTTTTCTACAAGCTCAATCATATTTATAATTGGCTTTTTTGTAAGTTTTTGTAAATCATCATAGAAAAAATGTGCTGTATTACAAGTTATTACATAAAAATCAGGATTAAGTTTATCCACACTTTCTATATCTTCTTTTAAATATTCAAGCGGATTCTCCTTAGACTTTTTTAAAATAAAAGATGTCCTATCTGGTATAGTCGCATGATTTAAAACAATATAGTTTAGGTACTCTTGGTCAGAATCTGGTCTGTAAGCCTTATTTAAATCATTAAGAAAATTGGTTGTAGCCAATGTTCCCATGCCTCCCAATATTACAAAAAAATCTCTCATAAAGCACCTATAAACCTACTTCTTCCATAATTGGTTTTTCATCTGATAAATATCTTTCTTTATCAAGTAATCTCTCTTGTGTTGCTGATATAAATGTTGCAACAACGTCACCTGTTACATTTAGAGCTGTTCTAAACATATCTACTATTCTTTCAACACTCATAATAAGACTTACACCTTCAACTGGAAGTCCTACTGATGATAAAACCATTGAAAGCATAATCATACCACTTCCTGGAACTCCTGCTGTACCAATTGATGATAAAACAGCAGTTAAAACAACTGTTACAAGGTTACCGAAAGTTAAGTCTATACCATAAGCATTTGCTATAAATATAACCGCACAACCTTGATAAATTGCTGTACCATTCATGTTTATAGTAGCACCTAATGGGATTGTAAATGATGATATCTCACGAGGTATACCAAGAGTATCACATGATGATAAAGTTAGCGGTATGGTTGCATTTGATGATGCTGATGAGAAGGCAAAAGTATAAACTGGAAATACCTTATTTAAAAAATGCATCGGACTTGACTTTGATGTAAGAACTATAAGCGGTAAGTAGGCAAGAAATATTACTATCACCATTGAACCTAAAACTGACGCTAAGAAAGTTAGTAGTGGTCCTACTATTCCAAGTCCTATGTCTGTAAAAGTTCTTGCTATAAGAGCAAATACACCAATAGGTGCTGCCTTCATTACAAGAGCAGTTACCTTCATCATAAAGTCATTTCCTGCTTCCATTAAATCTTCTAATGGTTTTAACTCTTCTCCAAATCTTCCTACTATTATACCTGTAATAAATGCCCAAAATATTACTTGAAGCATATTACCATTTGCAAGTGCTTCTATTGGGTTTTTAGGAATTATATTTACTATAGTTTCAATTAGGGTTGGTGCCTTTTCAGCATCAGCTGCAGGGGTTGATGAATTTGCAGCTTCTACAAGATTCATTCCGATACCTGGTTTTAACATTTTTGCTAAAAATAAAGCAACTGCTACAGACAATGCTGTTGTAATCAAATATAAAACTAAGGTTCTTATAGCCACCCTACCAAATTGGGAAATATCCCTCATTTGCATTACGCCTGTACCTATCGAGAAGAATACAAGTGGTACTACAAGCATTTGTAATAATCTAACAAAGCCTTGTCCAAATAGGTAAAATACCCCATCTATTAAAACTGATTGTTTAAAAAATCCATCAGGAATTATATAATGTAGTCCTATACCTACTACAAGTCCTATGAGCATAGATAAAAGTATTTTTTTAGTGGGGCTCATTTTCTTTTTTTCAGTCATATCATCCTCCAAAAATTATTTTTCATTTAATTGATTCTCTTCCAAGATTCCAGGTGTAATCATTTTCTTAAAGTCAAGCATCTTATCAAGTTCATCTTCAGAAATAAGTCCTTCTTCTAATACAAGCGCTCTTATAGTTTTACCTGTATCTTGAGCTTTGTGGGCTAGTTCACTTGATTTTTCATAACCTATATGAGGTGCGAGGGCTGTTACAAGTCCTATACATTTTTCTACCTCATCTTGAAGTTTTTCTTTATTGGCTGTAATACCATCAATGCAATTTACTCTAAGTGTATAGATTGCTCCTTTTAAGGCTCTTAAAGATTCGAAAAGTTTGTAAAATATAACTGGTTCAAAGGCATTTAATTCAAGTTGACCTGCTTCTACTGCCATTGTTACAGTGGTGTCATTACCTATAGCTGCAAAAGCAACTTGATTTACCACCTCTGGTATAACTGGATTTACCTTACCTGGCATAATAGATGAACCTGCTTGTCTTACAGGTAGGTTTATATCACCTATACCAGTTTGAGGACCTGATGACATAAGTCTTAAGTCATTTGAAATCTTTGAAAGAGATGTGGCAAAAGTCTTGAGAATTGATGATGAAAAAAGAAAAGAATCAAGATTTTGTGTACCATCTACTAAGTCTTCTGCTTGTTTTAAATCAAGTCCTGTAATCTCTTTTAAAACACCTACAATTTCTTTAACATAAGTACTATCTGCATTAAGACCTGTTCCTATTGCAGTAGCACCAAGATTTACTGAAGATAAGATTTCTATTGCACTATCCATCCTCTTATAGTCTCTTTTTATAGCACATTTATAAGCGTTAAATTCTTGCCCTAAACTAATTGGAACAGCATCTTGTAATTGAGTACGACCCATCTTATAAACATCTTTAAATTCTTCAGACTTTTTTTCTAAAGATGCTAAAAGATTTTCACACTCATCTTTTAATTCAATAAAATATCTAATAAGTGCAATTTTTCCACTTGTTGGAATAACATCATTAGTAGATTGACCCTTGTTGACATCATCATTTGGATGAACCATGTCATATACACCAAGTCTTCCTCCAAGTTTTTCATTTGCAATGTTTGCAATAATTTCATTAGCATTCATATTATAGCTTGTTCCAGCACCGCCTTGAATAGGATCAACTATAAAATTATCTCTATATTCTCCATCTAAAAGCTTGTCGCACGCATACAAAATAGCATCCTTTTGCTCAGTTGTTATCAAATCAAGCTTTTCATTTTCTATAGCACAAGCTTTTTTCACTTCAATTAAAGCATCTAAAAACTTATCATCAGCTTTAAGCCCTGTTATAGGAAAATTTTCTTCCGCTCTTTTGGAATTGGCACCATAATAAGCATTTTCTAAAATATCCATATCACCTACTGAATCATGTTCTCTACGAAACCTAGTCATTTTATCCTCCATTCGATTATAATAAATAAGACCCAATGTTTACAAATATTATTATATTGTAAACGTTTTTACATGTAAAATTATAACTTTATCATATAATCCATAAGCTTAAACTTATATACCTTGATTTGAGAATGTTAAAGACTTGCAAATTTCTAAAATTTTATAAAACTTTTAGAAAGATATTTAAAAAATTCAAATAAAACATTTTTTATTTGATAAGTATTTACTTGTTTACTTTTATCAAATAAATTATAAGAAAATTTAATTTTCAAAAATTATGCTGTTAAAAATAGATATTAAATACTATAAAATTTTAAATAAAAAAAAGAAATGTCTATAAAACATCCCTCTTTTTTTAATATGGTGCAGGTAGAAGTATAAATCCTATGAGTAATTAACTAGTTTACAGGACTGAATAACTACAAAAAAGCTACAATTTTTAAATATCTTTAATAAAATTATTTGTACATAGTCAAGTTTATTCCTTATTTAATAATAAGTCCATATAATCTAATAAATAATAAAGTGAGCTTTGCTCTGATTTAATATAATTTTCGTTGTACACTCCTTTTTTTAATTCCTTTTTTTCATAATATAATTTTTTGTTCTCAAAATATTTTTTTCCATTATTAAAAGAACCTTTATTTTGAGTTATAAACTTAAAAACTCCATTTCCTTTTTTGTAGTGTAAACCAATCAATTCATTTATATTTTATTAATTGATGCAGCTACCCAATTTTCAAAGTTATTATATGTCAAAAAAATATTATTTTTAATATTTATTTTTTCTATAGTTTTTATCAAACTTTTTAACTTTTTCTTTTCATTTTGTACGCTAGTACATCTATCTAAATCCATTATAAACAAAGCAATATAGTTATTTTACAAATAAAAAAGACCACCAGCCAAAAGCCAGTGGTCAATGTAGAAATTTGGTAACCTACTACATATAGTCTACCTATCATTTATATTATACTACTTATTCTTACTCTCCCAAACCTTAGACTCAATAGCAGAATTCAAAAACTTATCAGTATTCTCAAACTCTTTCTCTAAGATTTCTTTAGTCTCCTTATCTAACATATCAAGTACTTCTTTTTTAGTTGCATTAAAAGCTTCCTCTGCTTTTCTTTTACCAAAGCCATTTTTATCTTTTAACTCTTTTACAAAAGTTTGATTGGTAGTATTAACTGCCAAAGTAACAACTTCTAAAGCTTTCTCAATAGCCCTCTTTGCTTTCTCATTATTGATATTGTTCCTAGTATACTCTTTAACTTGTCTTGTTAGTATCTTAATCAAAGCACATAAGCCAATTGTTAAAATCGTTAGCATTAAATTATTAAAAATGTTATTCATTTCATATCTCCTTAATTACTTAACACGTTCTACTATTATTTTTCCTTCTTCATTTAAAGGTATATTCTCAACCTTTTTATAAACAACCATATATATTTCTCCCATATCTCCATTGTAGGTAAATTCATAATAATATGCCCCTTTTATTGGTGTACTCATCAAACACTTACTATTTTGTAAAGTTTTACAAGTCCAAACTGCAAATACATCATCTGCATCTATTTCTTCTTTAATATCAACTCTTTTATTTTCATATTCAGCAACTTTTCTTTGACTTAATTTTAAAAATTCTTCGTGTTTTATCATTTCTATTATCTCCTTTAAATTTAAATACTAAAAAAGCGACTACATATGTAATCGCTTAAAGTGTTTATTTACTTAATTTATCTTTAATTCTTGTTTTAATCCCTCTTGCAATACTCTAGAGAAATTAATGTTTTTTTGACTTGCTAAAATATCTAACCAAACTGGTATTGTTAGAGTTTTCTTTTTATAAATATCTTTTGTTTTTGATATTTCATAAGGCAAGAAAAATGATATAAACATTATATTTTTATTATTATCTTTATTTTCAAACTCTTCATTTTCTCTTAGCATCTTAGCATAGTCTTTTTTATCATCAATAAAGTCTTGTATAACTAAAGTCATTATCTCTATCAAGTTAGTTTCTAAATCTTTTACAGTGTTTCCATCTGTAAAAACTGATTCAAAACTTGGTACTTCTGCATAATAGCAATTATCTTCATCACTCCAATAATACAAAGCTTTAAATTTTATATAGTTCTTATCCATAGATAAACCTCCTGAAATTTTAAGGGTAGCGGATTGTTTTACCAACCCGCTTGTCTTTTAATACTAGCTAAAGTATCTTTTCTTAAATCCTTTGTAGGATGAGGTACTGTAACTAGTCCCTTCTTGTAAGGATGCTTAAAATGATGATGGTCGCCTTTTACTCTGACTAAATACCATCCTTCAGCTTCAAGCTTCTTTATTATTTCTCGAGAACTCATTAATTCCTCCTTACACCTATTATTATAACACGTATTTAATACGTGTCAAGTATTTTTTATCAGAATTTTATCCAAGGTGTAGTATCTCCTGTTAATTGTCTATAAGCTACAAATCTTCTTTCACCCGAATATCCAATATAAGATATCCACCTAAATCCATCACACTCATACACACTATCATAATTTATACTTTGTCCCACTCCATAAGTAGCCACAATAGGAGCATTTGTGTTTGGTTCGCTCCTAACATTACAAACCGCTTGGGTAACTCCTGTCCAGTTTTCATATTTAATAAATTTCTTACCACTATATTCTTCTTGTTTTACTTCTGTTCTTTCTGTGCTGTCATCTGCATTTCCAATCGGTCTAAAATATCTTACTGGATAATAGCTATTGTCTAAATAATACCAATATCCCTCGGACTCATTATTGGTTGTTACTGTCCAATTTTGCCCAGCATTGCAATGTATAATTTCTCCTTTTCTCAAAAATATACCTGTATGTCCATATTCTCCACCAGAACCACCCTCACGTCCTTTTACGAATATATCACCTCGTCTTACCTCTTTATAAGAGATTTCTTTTAGATATTTACCTTGCCTAGCTAATCTAAACAAATCCTCGGTAGAGCCATTCCACATTGTTTCTGGGATAAATCCACCTTTTTTTAAGCACTTATAAACAAAAGATGAGCAATCGTCTGTATTAGAGTTATAAGAAGCTTCTGCCCCTATTCGTCCACCACCCATTACATACTTAGGTACATGCCATCTACTTTTAGCATAAGTAATCATATTTTCTATATTTGCCATAAATTCCTCCTATTTTTTTGCTATACAAAAGGACTAGATTCACCTAGTCCTTAAGCTCCCTTCTTAAAATCTTCCGCTACATCATCAATTTTAGAATTTAAAACAGTAACATCTTTTTGAATCTGATTAACCCCTTGCTTAATCTCAGCAAGGGCAGTTTGAGACGACGAACTATGCACCTCCAACTTATTATTAAGCCCACACAATTCTTGATTAGTCCTTTCCGCCCCAACAGCAAATCTCTCACTAATCTCAGCAAGCTTATTGTTACTCTCCCTTTGAATAGCCCTATCTTCCTTGCGTTCCTCCCTTTTAATCCTAGTATCGTCCATATAGGTTTTTAAAAAAATTCCCGCAATGACAATTAAAGGACCATTCTTAACTAATGCACTCAAAAGTACACCTAACTCCATAGGGTTCCCCTTTCCTTAAACAAAAAACTACTTCTTATCTTCACTAACTCTAGGAGTCATCTTAATCATCATAACTTGCTCATCACTAAGTAAATTTAACTTCTTGGCCATATCAAGATAAGACTCCTCAATCTTCCTTTCTGCCCAGCAGAACATACAATACTGAAAGAACCACTTATTCTCCATCATCATCCCTCCTTCCTTTAATATCCCTAAAATCTTTAAGATTAAAAAATCATAATCACTAAGCTTCATTTTTTCATTAGGTAAGAGCATATCAACCATATATTCGCTCATATTTACCCCCTCAACCCATTTTTCGCCATCAAACTTAGGTTTGATATATCTTTCGTTAGGTTTTATAAGAGTATATTTAAAATCATGCTCTACATTGGTATCAATCTCCAAGCTCCCAATAAAAAAACCCATATCATCCAAGATATAGGCTAACTTAAAATCTACTTTATCAAACACATCTACCAATCAGCATCACCTGCCCTATAAATCATATCAATCTCAAAGGAATCTCCAACGCTTGGGCTATAAGAATTACCCTTTTGCCCAATCCAAGTAATACCTCCACCAGAAGTGATACCCAAACCTACAATTACATACCCTCCATTTTGTGCTAAAATAGGTAGCATAACCTTAGGTCCCCAACTAGCAGGTACACTGCCCCAAACACTCCACCTATTAGTTGGATTAGCACCACTTATCTTAACCTTCCCCCACAAATGCACATGGCCAAGAGGATCCCTAGTAGCTTTAATATATCCACTAAGACCATTCAAAGATACATCAAAAGGCTTATTTTGACTAGAATTGTATGGAACTATCTTTTCCTTAATAGCAATATTATTCATAAAATTAACATTACCACTAAAGAACAAATCTTTTCCCCAAGTCCCAAACCAATTAGTTCTTACACCTTTTATTATGAAATCTAATCTTGATCCAAAATCTCCACAAAACTCAGCTTTCTTCTCTCCATCTCCATCAACTTTAATAATTCCATCAACTTCAAGACCCTTGTCAATCTCAGGCACCTTACCAATCCCTACAACAGGTTTACTAGCACCTATAACCAAAGATTGAGGCGAAGCAGGAACAACTGACAAAGCCATATGAGACTTAAACTTATCACTAATCCTAGCCCTAACATCATAAGCCTTAAAATCATCAAGACTAGCCCCTAAATTAATCTCATCATTAAACCTACCATTTCCAACAGTAGCAGAATAAACAGTCTTCCAAGAATTAGATCCCTTCTCAGTAAGTTCTACAACAACACTAAGTGGATTCTTATTATCAATTACAGTAGACTCAAGACTCAGCCTAGCCTTACCTAACCTGCTATTAGCAGAATCCCTATAAGCATTAAAAAAAGATATGTTAGGCAAGTTATAAGGATTTAAATTAATAGTCCTTGTTGTGCTTGCACTCATATCTCTACTGTCGTTTACTGTTATTTTTACACTTTGACTTCCCGTTAAATTAATGTCTTTAATTATAGCATCTTGGCCAGAAACATTGTAGGGTCCTATACTTACATTTACACTTTTAATACTAGCCCCATATTTACCAGACCCATTTGTTTTTATCCTCAAATCTGTTAAGTGTTGGTAAAATGGACTAGATCCTATTATATTAATTTTATTCTGGTTAGCTTCTGTTATATCTACACTATTAATACTTGGTCCTGCTGAACTTGGTACATTTAAAGTTAAATTTTTTGAAGATGTACCTATTCTTGTATTTCCATCATATGTTTCTAGGGTAAAAGTAAGGTTCATGTTTTTTAAATTCTTCATGTAATTTGTCATCACATTTGTGGAATTTGACCAATTCACAGAGTTAGAAGATGTTTTATCTACAATTGTTTCACTATTTCCAGAATAAGATACTTTTACAGTATGGGTAAAAGAAGAAACTTTTTTATCAATAGCAATTTTAACATCATTTCCTGCATAAATGCTTGTTATATTAGTTCCTGAAGAATTTTGCAAGGAAAAGGAAGATGCTCTAGGAATTTTAGATAAGGAAAAATTTCCAGAAACATATCCTGTTGCCGAAGTCGACCAAAGACTAGCAGAAAATGAAAAGGACTTAGACCCATCTTCATTATGTTTTACTGTAGTAGTACCAGAAGCTAATTGCTGACTTCCTCCACCCCTTAAATCAAAATCTCTTCCTGTCTGATTATGAACAGTTGATCCATTTATTACTACACTTGTTTTACCTGTATGATAATTATTCCAAAATCCATAACCTCCAACACCCTGTATGTATAAATTATAATATACAGTAGATGTATTATTAGCTATATTTTGGCTTTGTTGTCTTATTTCTAAATGTATGGTTCCTGTACCATTATTAATCGTCTTGCTATATGTTGCCATTCACACCTCCTAGATATTAGGACTTATTACAGTAAATTTATTTCCATTTAAATCCACCTTATTTGCCACATGGTAACCAAATTCAAAGGCTCCCGAAACTTTTAAGTTTGGAGTTTCTGTTTGGTTGTTTGCAAATCTTGCAACTACTTTCGTACCGTCTGTAATCTCCAAGGCATTATTAATAAGTCTTAACCTTACCTGTTCGCCCTCTTTTCCAATTAAAACTCCTTCTTCTCCAAAGTGTAGGTAGGTATTAATTGCTTCCAAAGACAATTTCCCTGCCCCTACATTGGCTTCGATTATGCTTAATCTATCTTCTAAAGATAAAGCGTTAGAATCTATGGCAGTCTTTAATTGGTCTAGGTAGGCTTGTTGTTTCATAAGATCTATTTTATTTTGATTTAATTCTTCAGCTGTTGGATACATGGCAAAGTGTACTTGCAAATCTTGTAGACTTTCTTCACTTGCTTTTTCTGATATTGCGTCATCTACATCTGCATAACAAGGAGACCACTCAATAGCAGGAATATCACCTCGGCTTAATACCGCCCACTCAATCGATACCTTATTGTTGTTTTTATCAGTTCCATTACCATTGCTCCAAACATATAAATTAATATATGGTGGATTAGTTTGTTCATAATGTTTTGCTCCCCAAGATACATCAGCAAAAGTCTTCCAAGGGAAAGTAAAAGACTCTATTATATAATCATCACTTGGATTAATATATTTCCCTCCAAGAATTATAGAACCACCTGAATTAAATAAATTAAAGCCATCTCTCTTTTGTGTCTTTATTTTACAAGTAAAAGTTACAAGCTCATTATCTTTTAAACTTTCACATAGTTTCCATGTGCCTCCTACATACTTTACATTATCTACAATAGGCACATTAGACTTTCTTAAAAGATTTTGACCGATTTTACCAGTTTTTCCATCTTTGCCTGGTATTCCTTGTAATCCTTGCTTCCCAGGTTCACCTTTTTCACCCTTATTTCCTTTCACCAATTGCCATGTATATTTTTTAGGATCTGTAGAATCTTCCTTGGTAAAATCCGTATAAGTTCCTATATACATTTTTTCACCAGCTTGACTTGGAGAAAAGTCCTTGCTTCCATCTGAAGAGTTCGCCCAAGCTGTATGAAAATATGGAGTCTTACCATCAGCACCTGCTTTACCTGGTATTCCCTGACTTCCGTCCTTACCAGGCTTCCCATCATCTCCAACATACTTTGACCATTCGTATTTACTAGGACTTCGGGAATCTTCTTTGGTGAAATCTGTATAAAATCCAATATATTTTTTACCGTTTGTTGCTGTTAATGTAAATCCAACAGCTCCATCAGAGCTATCCGCATAAGCAAAATGCATGTATGATGTTTTACCATCAGCCCCAGCTTTACCTGGCATACCATCTTTTCCATCTCGACCAGGAGGACCAGGAGTAAGTTCAATAAGCTCTAAATCTCTTTTAGTAACAGTATCTTCCCACCTGTCGCCTTTCCAAATCCTTTTGAAATGTTTACCTTGGCCATCATCCCACTGCCATACATCTCCCCATTGCAAAATCGTCCTATCAGGCTCTTCCTCTTGCTTATACACACCAATAGAAAGATTCTTAATATTAAAACTAGCAGTGGCCACAGCTACATCATTAAGCATGGCAGAACAAACAAAATCAGCCTCAAGCTCAATATCAGACCTTATAATCTCAATAAAGTGTTCATTCATATCCTTATGATCTTCATTCCACTTATCATCACTTGCAACAAGCTTATCAGGATACTTAGACACCCTTTCCCAAATAAATCCATCAACATTCGCTGATTGATCAATACCAGCCTTAGTAAGGCTAACTATAAGATGAGTATCTACGACATCATCCTTAAATACATTCCCAGATGATGAGCTTATCTTCATTTCATAAGGAATATTCTCCCAATTATATTTGAAATCTCTAACACTATCTTGAAGTTTAACAAGCCTTTCAGCTATCCCACTTTCTCTTGGAACAAAATTTGCAAAAATGGCCTTATCAATATATTTAGAAGTTGTAGAAGTAGTAACCTCAACAAGTCTAGCATCTAGATATAAGGCTGGATTATAATCATGGTCTATAATTCTAACCCTATCTCCAATATCTATATCCTTAGGAATCTTATCAGGGCTTACATCATAAGTAACTTCTGGACTATTATTCTTTTTAAGCTGTCCTAAACATTCATCAAACAAAGCCTTTGCACTAGTAGCCTCAGACTCATATATCCTGGTAAGATACCTACCCTTACTATTAGGTTTAGACCATATCTTATTAGCTTCCCTATCGCAAACTCTTCCCCTACTGTCGACAAAAAATCTACCATCATCATACTTATATCCGATAAGATTAGTAGCCTTCTCAACTTCCTTAGTGTCAGATACAGTCTCAAGCACAGTTTTAGTTTTTTTATTACCTGTCTTAGCAGGATTAGTATACCTTTCAGACCTTTTCATTATATTAGCAATCTTAGTATGCCAATTAGGGTCAGTAGCATATTGGTGTACTCCACCATTAAATCTCATCTTGTATAAAGTAGTTTGCTTGTATGACGAATTATAGTAGTTCTTAGCAATCCACTTAGCTCCATTTATTATTCCACTAGCCAAACCTGGGTTAGAGAAATTTCTGGCCATATCAGGATTGGAGTCATAAGCCATTATTCCAAAATAGTTATTATATTTTTTGGCGATATTGGATCTACCCCAAGCAGACTCCAAAGCGGCATGTGCAAGTATATACCTTGCATCAAGTCCTGACTGCTTTTGTGCCTCCATAAATACATTGCCTTGACCATTAAAAGGACTACCAGGTGAAGTAGCTCTTATCCAATTGTTTAATTGCCCAGCATTAAGACCATCTAAAGTCCATCCTAAATCATGTTTAGTCAAATCACTGTCAGTCCAATACCTTACATTAGACTTACTAACAGTCCCAGCTCCAGAATTCTTCCATCTAAACCACCTTACAGGTGGACCACCAGTCCTGCCATCAATAGGCGTGATAGATATACCTCTATCACCATAATTACAATGAATAATAGTATTCTTATCTATTACAGCCCCAGTATGGCCACCAGCTCCACCAGAAGCCCCTTGTCTACCAGCTACGAATATATCTCCAAACCTTATATCAGACCTAGATATTTCATCCAGGTACTTTCCTTTCATTGCAAATAGAGTCTCAGTTGAACCAATAAAATGATTAGATGGAATAAGACCTGCATGTTTAGCTGCAAAATGCACAGCAGAAGAACAATCATAAGAACTAGGACCAAGTCTATTATACATAGAATAGCCAACCTTTCCCTTCCTCGACTTAAACCAATCAATAAACTTTTCAAGCTTACCATAAGAATAAGTTGATTCAGGTACATCCTCATTGACCTCAATAGTCTTCTTTATAGTCTTAGTCGTCTTAATAGTTTCCTTGTGAGGTTTACCTATCCCTAAGACAGCACTTCTGAGATTAGTAATAGATACATTCCTCTTAACATCTTTAAGTTCCTTACCAACCTCAAGCCTTAAAGCCTTATTCTCCCCTCTTTCTTTTATAAAATTTATCCTTTTGGCCTTAATTTCATTTCCATTAAATATAAAATCATAGGACACCTCAGCTCCAAATCTTCCAGCTATTTGTGTAATCCTTTTAGTTTGATTAGACAAACCTTCATATTCTAATGTAAGATTCTTACTATTAGATATCTCATCTATTCCAATTTCCCAACCAGAATCACTACCTATAGTTGCTACAATATGTTCTTTTAGAGTTCCTTTCATTTTATGGTCGCCAACATCAGAATTTAAAAGTTCAAGTCCTGCATCTTCAGCAATTATTTTTTTATAGGATCTCGACTCTTCTACTTCCATAACTTCTAAAACAATTATCTTATTTTTAAAATTTGGAACAAAAACAAAACAACCCGCCTCAATTTTTTCTACACTTATGTCATTTTTGGCAATCTTTGCCGTATAAATTGCAGTTCCCGTCTTTATAGTTTGATTTAATTCGTCATCCAAAAGAACAAGACCCTTATGGGTGTCAGGGCTTGCCACAGCAAGAGTTTCATATAACCTATTTGTAAAAAATATCATTTAAACCTCTCCCTATAAAAAACATCAATATCCGGAACAACATCTGAAGAAATATCAAACATAATTTCATTTTGGCCAGGCTTTAACTTCACAGTATCTGACCCATAAGAAATTGGACTTAGTGTTTCAATCCCATTTACATAAGCCTTGTTGGTTTCCATTTCAAGCCTTACAACATCTCCAGCATAAAATTTATATCTTGGGTCAGGTACATTGGTTACATCCTTATCTGTCCAAAGTTTTCCATCCAGACCTGTAAATTTAAGTCTTACAAAAGATAATTCTGATAGTTGTGGATTAGATCCATACTTACCAGCCCATACAAGTATATGACTTGGTTTAAGTTCCTTATTGGTTAGATTATAGTCTTTGGTGTAAGATTTCTTGCTCATATCATTAAAGGTAGTAAAAGAAAATTTTTCCCCATGCTTTTTCATGGAAATTTTTCCCCAAAAATTTGAAGCAAGACCAGAATTAATTTGCCCATAACACCTATCATAAACATCATAATAAATTGATGTAATCCTGTTGGTATAATGAGTGGAAAAACTAGCTGCCATTATTGGGGTATCTCCAGCATAAATACCTATATACATTGCCCCAAATTGATTAGCAGGGCCTACAAAATAATTTAAATAAGCCTCTAATTCAAAATCGGTACAATCTAAATTTATTGGATAAGACTTGCAAGGACCATGCCAACCACTTTGCCCACTTGCAAAAGTTGCAAGCATGTCATGAGAGTTTCCATTATTACAAGCAAATCCCTTGCTTGTAGGACCATCTATATCTTGTTCCAATAGCCAACCTATATATACTCCATTATTTTTAAGCAAATAGGCCTTGGATGATTTGGATTGCCTAACAGATTTTGTTTGAGCTACAGGAAAAGACCTGCCCTTAACCCAATTATCTATCCTTTCTCCAGTTTGCCAATGAGTGGCCCACTTACCAACCTTTATCTTCCCATTACTTGGGGTTGGCATTGACTTATTTCTTTGAACCAAATCACCAGCACTATGCCACCTTGTGTGGATTTTACTTGCATCATAATTTGTTGGATTTAGCTTATTAAATCTAGAATCAATTTCAACCCAAGACCTCCTAGTTTCATAACCATCTACCAACCCCTCTTTTTGTATCTTGACCTGTTTCATAGGGCTAGCCTCAAGAGGCTCCCCAAATTGAAAAACTTTATCCTTACTTACTGCAGAAACCATATAAGTATCATCTTTTAACTTAAAATCAAAGGTCGGATATGCATAATCCGACCCCTCATTTTCTAATATTAAGCTTGTTCTCCCATTAAAAGAAAGTTCCCTAGGCTTAATAGCATAGGAAACCCCATCTGGTATTTCTATATCAATATCAATTTTCGTCCTCTCATAAGAGCTTGAAACTTTAATATCCTCTTTTACCTTTCCCTTCCAATACCTGTCCGGCTGATCAGTAAAGATAAATTCCTGAATTTCTCCAGTAAAAAGTTTATTTAAAACATCAACTGTAGCTAGAATATCATGGAGGATATAAGCATGTATGGTTACTATCCTATTTTTCACAAAAGGACCCATAGTCCTTTCTACATCAGTTACAAAAATCAAATCTTTTAAAGATTCACCATCAACAATAACTTCATACATCTATATAACCACCCCCATTCTCCTATTTTCGTAAAGGTCTTTTTTCTTCTTGTACTCATCAATTTTTCTTCCAAGCATAACAGAAACTTTTTCTCCATCAATATAAACATCATCATCCTTTTCAGTCAGAATTTTTAATAAAGATAAAATATCTAAAAGCATACTTTCAAGCTTAGAATCTCTATTAGCCTTGTATTCACTATAAGCCTTAAAATCTAAATTCGAATCAAGTTTCTTATCCAAAATATTTTTATCAAGACTAGAAATATCTGGACTTAGATTAAGAGGTTTTACTTTAATATCAAATCCATCATAGATTTCTCCAGCCATAGATAAAACATTAGATTTAACATCCTTAAAACTTTCAACCATAGACTTATTAAGTCCACCGATAATAGCCTTACCAGCAGGGATCAAAAGTTTTCTATCGTAAGATATAGGACCTTTGTGGGATTTAATCCAGTCTGCTATTCCTCCAACAAAATCTTTTACAGCACCAAAAGCATGTTTTAAACCTCTTAAAAAACCATCTATTACTGCTTTTCCTGCACTAAATAGATTTATACTTCCTAAAGAATTAAAAATCCCTTTAATTCTGTCTATAATTCCAGAAATCCTTGCCTTGGCACTAGAAATAGCACTTATTATTCCATTCCATGCACCTCTTAAAGCACCTAATAAAATATTTGCAGCTGATTTAAGTGTATTAAATTTTGCAACAATTGTATTTACAACTCCGACAATAATACCAGCTGCAATTTTAATTGCTGTTTTAATAGCAGACCATACAGCTAATAAAATAGTTTTTAAAACTCCACTATGATTTCCAAGAAAAGTAAATACACTTCCTATTACCTTTATAGCACCAGCTATAATTCCTTTTGCAACTGTAATTGCTTGCATAATTCCTTGCCAAACAAAATCCATAATAGATTTAAGAGTATTTCCATCAACACCCATTGAATTAAACCAATTTTTAATATCTCCAATGACAACTCCGATAACTTCCCATACAACAGTCATTAAAGATTGGATAGCAGTCCATACAATATTAAAAGTTTGTCCTAAAACTTCCATGACAACCTTGTTATCAAGCAGATGACTTGTAAACTCAGTAATTTTAAATACTATAGGCTCAACAAAGCCTAAAATTTTATTAAATACCTCACCCAAAAAATTAAATATAGGAGTTAAAACTTGAATAACTAAACCTAAACCATTAAATGCATTAGATAAAATTGTTATCCCTTCAGATAAAACTTTTCCAATTACTAAGGCTAAACCCTCTAATATTGGTTTTAAAACATTACCTACAGAACTAATAAAAGGTTGCATTTTCTCCATAAGTCCATCAAAAGCACTTTTAAACTTTTCTATAGCTGGGCTTAATAATTCACCCAATTTTTTAAAGATAGTAAATTTTTGAGCTAGTAAATTAAAACCTTCACTTGCCACATTAGGAAGTTGTTTAAAAATATTTCCAACCATTGGAAGTAAATTTCCAAGAAGAAAAGTCTTTGTAGTAGATCCTAAATTTCTTAAACTAGGACCAATATTTTCACCCAAAGCAAGATTACCTAAAAAATCTTGGGCAGATGCTTTCATAGAAGAAAAAGAACCACTTAAAGTCTGTTCCGCTTCTTTAGCAGTAGTTCCAGTTATATTAAGTTTCCCTTGAATAGCGTGTATTGCTTGATATACATCTGATAAATTATTGATATCATATTTTACACCAGTTATCTTTTGAGCATCAGCCAAAAGACGCTCCATTTCGGTTTTCGTTCCCAGTAATACCCCTTGTTTCCAAGTATTTAAAAAAGGATTTACAGAAATGTAAATCCTAGGGCTTAGACTATATCTTTATTAAATTCATTTGCAAAATACCACATTTTGATGGTGGTTTGCATTAATAAATTTAATAGTGAGCATTTCAAATATCGTATTAATAGATATCTTACGAGCATAGCTCTAGTCGTTACACCTTCCTATTTCTAGGCTTGGCACGGGATTGTCATAGATTGCTCCTTAGAGTTTCCCCGTTAGCATAAAATTATTTTATACACCCATTAATAAAATGGTTAACTCACTTTAAACACGGCAATTATTTTACCGTAACCGAGTTTAAGGTTATCTAGCATTGTGTAATTTTGCTTAGCAAATCCCTGATATGCGTTCTGTATATCCTGCATGTTAGTGCCCATCTTATTGGAGTTATCCGCCATATCCACCATAGCCATATTAGCAACCTCAGCTGCCTTTTGAGTATCTCCACCTAGTGAAGATATTAAAGATGCTGAAAAACTTGTTACATTTTCCATATAAGAATTAGCAGATAAACCAGTTGTCTTAAAAGATTCTTGGGCATATTTTTTTACAATATCAGCACCTTTTGAAAACTTTGTATCAAATAATGTTTCAATACCACCTATAGATTGCTCTAGTTTCCCACCTTCCATTACAGAAGATTTTATTCCACTTGCCAAGGCTTGGCCTACTTTTGCACCTATTGCAAGCTTTGTAAAAGTCCCTAAGAGATTACTACCAAAACTAGATCCTGAATCCTGCCCAGCACTTGAAGATTCAGGTTTTAATATTCTGGATACACTTCCCTTTATTCCTCTAGCAGAGGGTATAATTTGCACATAAGCCTTACCTATTTCAGTTGGCATTTTTTCCCTCCTTCATAATTCTTTCTCTTTCTTTCATAAAATCCTCACCAGATGTAAAGCCATTAATTTTATTTTCCATATTATCCAAAATTAACTTAGGATAATTTATTCCTTTTTCAGCATCTTTTGTCTTTGAATAAACAAGTAAAGATAATCTATCTTGAATACCAGCCAAAAGTAACTGATTAGGACTTAAAATATTTTCACTCATTTTTAATTTGATCCTTGAATCATCTCTAAGACCACAAGCAAAAATAGCTAGCTCATTTAAAGCTAGCTTTTTGTAATCCAGGATATTATACGTTTCTGCCAAATCACAAATGAGAGCATCTTCATCAAGCCTTATCATCTTGGCAAGGACTATAAGTTTTTTATTTTAGGATTGGATAATATATCCTCAACTTCTTTCATAACATCTTTTATAGGAACTCTTTTTGTCTTTTTATCCCTAACATAATTTATTAATGCTTTTTTTTGCTTTTCTCCAAGTAAAATTACTAAAGTTTTAGATAAGCCTACCCCATTTTCCATAACATTTTCTAAATTTTCTATAAATTCAAAATCTGTTATTACATTTTCATCAATGCTGTACTTAAAACCACTTTTAGTTTTTCCATTGATCATTCTTTATCCCCTTTTTTAACTATATATTCATAATGATTGTTACCTTCTGTATCTGGAAGACAAGAAACTGTAACAGCATATCCAACAGCATCTTCGTCTGTATATTCAATATCATCCATTTCTTGGATAATTGCATTAGGAGCTACTATTCTTTTCATAACTCCACCTTGATAAACTATATCTATTACCAAAGTATGAGCCTTTGCTTGTTTTGAATTTGCCTTTAAGGTTATACCAGTTTCCAAAGTTCCTGAAACATTTTCTGCCCCATAAACATATTTAAGAACGTCAAGATTCATAACCTCTATTAGTTTAAATTGCAAAGTGTCTTCTTTTCCTTTGGATATAACTAAAACAGTATCTCCACCCCAGGCTTTAATCTTATCAGAATCTGAAGAATTGGAATTTGTTAGTCCATCATCAGAAACATATCCTAACTCTTTAAATCCTGTTAATTCACTTTTGGCATCTTTTGGAACAGCTACACCATCATAGCCTACAAAAATAGCTCCACCTATTTTAGGTTTTCCTGTACTTGTATTATTAGTATTTGCCATAAAATATCCTTTCTAATATATTAGTTCTAAAATCGCTTGATATCTGTATTTTTTTGTGCTAGTATCAGTAAAATTATAATTAGAATTTAACTTAACATTAGCATCTTCGAACATCATCATATAATCTAGCAATTTATTATTTAATTTCAAAGCTTCTGTCAAAGTTTCCCCATAAGATTGAAAAGCATATGTTGAATGGTTTATTGTATTTTTAATATAACCACCAGTTTTTTCAAAAATAACAAAACTGTTAGGTTCATTTTCCCTATGCTCAACCCATACTGGAACTCCCAGAGCTTTTTTTAAATAATTTTTAATCTTTTTTTCTATCATCCCAAAGCCTTTATAAGAGTATTAGTTTTTAAATTTCTATAAAAAGTATCTTTATCATTAGTAACAACTTTAACATTAGCTCTAACGCTACCAACTCCACTTTTGGTTTCCCAAATTCCGTCAGCCCTATTAGCAACTTCTTGTCCGTGTTTTTTTAATTCTTCCTGGATTCCTGGACTTTTTAAAAGATCTTTCACTCCATCAGAATTTAATTCAAATTTAAAATCACTCATAACTTTCTACATACACTTTCTTGTTCCAATTAAGAGGGATAAGATCATCTATTCCCTGCATTTCTTTCCCAAAAACTCTCCATCTTTGACCAAAAAATCTAACCTCTTGACCTTCCCATTTGTTTTTATCTCCTTTAGGAATTGCAAGAGTATACACAGCCTTTTTACCATAAAGATTGGTTGTAGACAAAATATCATCAGAGCTTGTAGGAGCAACCAAAACATTTTCAACTACAATTTCCTTATCTTCATAAATAAGACTTCCTAACTCATCCTCAACAGGATCACTCTTCGATATCAAAATCACAGGAATTCCCTTTATTCGTGTCATAAAAATCTATCACCCCATATCTTTGTGTTTTTAAACCGAGTTTTGCAAGTTCAGAATCTTTTATAAAAAGACCCCCTCCAGGCACTAAAAAAGTACCTGACCAAGAATAACCCAAGGCTGATTCACTCGTTTGAGTCATAGGCTCTTGATCTGTAGAAGTCATAAGTGTTCTTGAAACCACATCAATAACTACTGATTTTAAAACATTAAAAAAAGTAGGTGACTCAGACATTTTATCCAAGTCCTTACCTACTCTTTGAGCTTTTAGTTTTAAATTATCAATAATTATTGGAATTAAATTTTCTACACGATCAATTTCTTCTTGACTTAAAGGTCTCCAAAGCTTAATCACATCATTACTTGTTATCTTTTCCATTCTTAGTCTCTTTTCTTACAGGCTTCTTTTTTACTTCTTCTATATCCTCGCCTTTTAATTCATTGGTGCTATATATTATAGCACCAGTTCTTTTATTTTTATAAATTTTCATATATAGACTTAACCTTCGGATTTTTCTATAATTGCAAAATGGTTTGGTTCAAGAATTGACCAACCTAAATAAGTTTCGCTTCTTAAATAGATTTGGTTGTGTCCTTTTAAGTCTTGACCTGAATTATCTGGATCACCATATTTGATTATTTCAAATGGAATTTGTTTTGCATAACCCCATTTAAAACCATTTTCAAAATCTCCAACTATAGCTTTAATTTTAGAACCATTACCAACTGTAGAATGTATATCAACAGGAATCCCATTAATAGAGCTTGGTTTAGCACCCCATCTTAACTCTGGGAATAATCTATCACCAGCATCATTATTATTTTTTTGTTTTGCTAAACATGATGAAAAAGATGGATCCATAGCAAGACCTGTAACATCACCTTCAGCTGCAATAACAAGTTGAATAGCTTCTTCCATGTTTGTATCAGGGTCTTTCTCATTAAAGGTTGTTTTTTGAGTTACCTTATGAGCTATATCGTTGTTATTTATAATATTAGAAACTTCACCAGTTCTTGGATTAATTCCATGTATACCCATCAAATCAATACCTTTAGCTAGTTTTTTAGCATAACCATCAGTAAAAGCACCTAATATATTAAGTTTTTCTTCTTCTGTAGCATATAAAAACTCATCAGTAATTCTTGCACCATATTCAACTTTTATTGGAACAATAACTCTAGTTGCAAGGGACAAACCACCCTCACTTTTCTTTCCACCTTCAGCAACAATATCAATTTCTTTATCCATTGAAAAAACAAATTCCTTATTACCATTAAAAGCTATAGGAACTTGTTTGGATAATTTTGTTAAAGTTGAGTATCCTTTAACTTTGCTAATTAAATTATTTACAAGTTTTGGTTCAAATAAATTATTTCTGGTTGTTGTCATTTTATTCTCCTTCTAAATCTAAACTATTTAATAATGACCTTAAACCACTATCATCATCTTTTATTTCATTAACATTTTTAAGAGGTACTACACTAGGATTAGAATTCTTTATAAAATTTGATAAACTTTCTGCATCCTTTCTCATACTCTCTTCATCTTCACCTTGAATTCTATTCGAAAGATTAAAAGGTAAACCACAATCAACAGCTATTTTTCTTTTTAAATCTTCTCTCTTATAAGATTCTATTGTTTTATTAAGACCTGTAATTTGTTCATCTTTTTCTTTCATACTTTCAAGACTTTTCTTGTACTGACCAACTTCATTTTTAAGATTAGAATTTTCATCATTAAGACTTTTTAAAGAACTTTCATATTCTTCCTTTGCTTCCTCTTTTGCCTTTTTGATTGCTCTTTCTACTCTTGGTTTAATTATTGCGTCAAGTTCTTCTTGACTTTCAATTACTTTAAAATCGCTCATTTTCTACTCCATTTCCCCGTGTCCGGTAATTTTATATTAAAAAAGTGACTGTCAACTATTAGTTAACACCCACTTCTAATATCAATAATAAATTTTTTGTTTTATTTTTTTCTTATTTTCCTTACAAACCCAATGGGCAAGCAAGCATGAATCCATCAAACTTATATCCATATCATCAAATTGAGATTTATATCCAAAACCACCAGATGAACCGATATTTCTTTTTTCACAGTTTGTTACAACTTGTTTTAAAGATTCTTGGTCATTATGTAGGATACTTTCTTCAAAAATCGCTCTTTCCCACATAGCATTTGCTTTTATAACTTCTTTTACTGTTGGTAATATAGGTTCTTTTAATTTCAAATCTTTCATTTCACTAGCTAAAATATTTTGACCACTAGCACCATCAACTACTACCTTTTCAATATCAGCCGACTTTAAAAAATCCAAAATCCACCTATCACCATTTCTTACACTTTGACAATCCAAAGACTCTATAAATATTTTTCCTTCATCAGTCTTGACTGCTATAGATAAAGCTACATTATTTCCATCTTGACCGTATTTTATTCCAACATACAAACCACCAATCAAATTAGGTAATTCATCAATTTTTAATCTATCCCAGTCAGTTAGAGATATGGCAGATTTTTGGTTATATGATATCCAAAGACCTAATCTTTGTATGTTAAAATCTAAATCATCAGTACCAATTTCATCTTCAACGATTCTTTCAGTAAAAATTGTTCCTAAAGATGGGTTGGTTTGATACCAAGCTTCAACATCATGAGGATTAGTATTTTCATCAACACTCCATTCTGCCCAATAAAAATTCTTACTATCTCCAGATAAAACTTTCTTCCTAAAATTGACAAAAACCATTCCTGAAGATATGGGGGTTGGTGGGGTTCCACACATTATGGTTTGTGGGTTTTTGGATGAAGATACAACATATTTTAAGGCTGTTTCTTGATCATCAGTATATTCTTGAGCTTCGTCTATTACCAATAAATCAAAACCTTCACCAAGTCCACCAGTAGAAGACCTAGTTCGAAACTCTACTCTTCCACCTGTTTCAGGAATTTCAACTCTTTCTTGACCCTTGGCTTTTAACGACCTATAATCAACTCCACTTTCATCCAAAATCCTACAAAGCCTCTCCCAAGCACTATGAGATGTTGATACTCTATGGGCTGTATGATTTATTTCTTCTCCCATAAAAAGACCATATAACTCACGCATAACAATTATTTCGTTTTTTCCATTACGTCTTGGTAATGAATAACCACATTTGGTGTGAGTCCATAAATTATCCTTACCGTAAGCTAATATATCTTTTAATAAGATTTTTTGCCATTTTTGAGCTTTACGTCCACTCTTTTCATAAAAATCAACAGCCTTTTTATAGTCACTCTTTTTGTAAGGTAGAACAACTTTTTTAGTAGGCTCTTGATTACCTAATCTTTTTTTCATCCTACCCCCTAAATAAAAGCTAGCAGTTTAACGACATACTTAGGTCAAAATCTCCACTAAAAAAGCACCACTAAATAGTGATGCTTTCACTTTTACTTATTTTCTTTCCAAACCATTCTTCCAATTTTCAATATTACAAAATAAATTCCAGCCTTCCCTATGATTAATATTCAAATCATTGACAGGCTTATCTAAAAAGCCTAACTTAACATATTCCTTAGAAATAATATAATCAAATTCCATTCTCATCTGTTCATTCAAACTAAAATTATTAGTAATTTGCCTAATCATTTTTAAATTCATCAATTTTTTAAGAATTTTCATATCAGAAATTGGCTCAAAATATTTATCCTTAAAATACTCATCCAAAAATTCCTTGCATTCCTTTAACTTCCTAAAATTATCAACAATATTAAAAACATCTTCCCTATACAAAACATACAAAGAACACATTACATCCTCATAATCAGTATTTTCCCTTTTAAAATCCTTTAACTTATTATAAGTCAAAAGCTCCCCAAGAGAATTTTCCCTGATATATGCACCAACACTAGACCTATCATACCCACAAAGAAAAGCCAAATCCTTAATAGTCATACAAGGCACACCTTGGTAGCTTTTGTTTTTTATTTTGTAAGGTTCAATCTCAAGCTGTTCACCACTTAGAAGTTTCTCCATTCTATTAAATTCATTTATATATGCCATTTTAAAATCATTATATCCTTGAATGTTAAACATATATAAGGTGAAACCGTCTTTTGTAAGGAGGTATTCTTTGTACTCCCTATTTTGACCTTTTACCTTGTAAGTTGTTGGAATAATCAGAGAACGGAAATCTCCGTTTTCTAAAATCTTATCCAAATCCCTCAAAACATTTTTATGTTGTTTCCCTAATCCTTCTGCTACAATCCTGCTAGTAGTTATTAAACCATAATCTTTATTATCATATACTTTTACTAAATTATTCATTTTTAATCCTTTCATTGAAATTTACGCAAAGCTCAAATTTGAGCTTTCAGAAATCTTGAAAGGAAACCCTTATTGAGTTATAATGTATTTGAGATGAGGATTTCCTTATCGTTGAATTTAAAGGTAGTTTTGTTTGAACGGCATCACTACCTTTATTTTTTTTGTTTTTCAATCTCATCTATTTTAGATTCTAACCATTCTTTTTTACTCATGTTTTCACTATTTAAGTAATCATCAATGATTTTAAATCTATTTTTTTCAAGTAGAACACTGAAAGCTTTTTTATTCTTTCGCCTTTCTTTCATATATTCTGCTCTACTCATATAATTCACCTCCTTAATTGTAACTCGTTACTTAAATTATATATTGTTACTCGTTACTTGTCAAGGGTAAATTAAAAATATTTTTTTTATTTTTTACTTTCTTTTTCAATTTTTACTATATTATTCATTCATAATCCTTTCATTGAAGAATCACAATAAAAAGGTATATTATATATGAACAACTTTGTTGTTCGTTTGTCATTGAGTTCCACACGAAAGTGTGGACTCTTTTTTTATTATAAATCTTCTTTTAATTTTTTAATGCCTATTCTAGCACTTTCAGTTCTAGTTATATTATATTTTTCAGCATATTTTTTTAATATTTCACTTGATTCTTTATCTAGTCTAACATTCAGAGAATCCACTTTTGGATTATCTGTTGGTCTACCCATTTTCTTTCTATTTTTCATATTCTAAGTATTTTTCTTTTAGTTTTTTCTTAGCTTCTTCTAGATCTTTACTTTCTTCTAAAAGCTCCAAAATACTTTTTAAAAACTCTTTAAATTCCTTATCTGTCATAATATCCTCCTAACAATTAGCTAAGGGGCAAAGCCCCTAGCCTTATAGTAACTTTCTTATTTCTTCTTTAGCTTCTTCAAGACTTTTACATCTATCAAGAATTGCTAATATTAACTTGAAATAAGTTTTTAATTGCTCGTTTGTCATTGAGTTTTCCTCCTTTCCTTTATCTTACAATTATATTATATACTTTTGCGTCGCATAAGTCAAGCACTTTTTAAAATTTTTTTATTTTTCCCCGAGCAAAAAGGAGAGCTATTATAAATTTATTCTTTATTTTTAAGTATCTAATCTAATTCCACAAAGACATTATAGCTCTTGCCTCTTTAATCAGATTAATTAGTTTTTTCATTCTTGAATTATCTCTTAAATAAGCTATCCCGTCACCTGTTATTTGTAGCTTGGATAAATCATAATTTACAATATCTCCACCCCAAGCCTTAGTTAAAACTAAATTTTTTATATAACCCTTTTCTTCTAAATCTTCAAATATAGAAATAAAATAGCTTTCTTGTACTGGAAAATCATTAGTAAAAGGAAATAAATACATATCATCAATATAATTATCCTTAAATTTCCTATACAAATAAGTTAAAATCTTAAAAACCAAAACATCATAATCATCCTTAGCCATAATTCCTCCTTTATAGCACTAAAAAAGCACCCCTAAAAACTTACACCTGCAAGTTTAGTTGTGCTTTATTTTTCTTTATTCATTTTCTTTCTATATTCTTCAATTTTTTTTGATCTTCTTTCAATTTCCTTTTTATCTTCTTCTGTTAATTTTCCATATGATGTTTGGGAATTACATCTATCTTGGAAATTTTTTATTACTTCTTCATCCGTTATTTCGCTTTTTTGTTTTAATTTCATTTTTAACCTCAAATATGTTTATATCATTATCATTTAAAACTTTAACTAATTTTATTCCCTTATTCAATAGAAACTCTCTTTGCTTCTTATAGCTTCCTACAGCTAAGGGTTCTATATACGCACCATTGCTATCTTTAGGAACAATAATTGCGACATTTGGTTTACCTCCAAATGCTCCCTTTTTTGTAACTGATGTACTCAAGAACTTTTTGACATCATCGTTTAGTCTATTAATATCTTCTTCTGTTCTATAAACAATTATATCGTGTTTTAGCTTATTTTTCAATAAACCATCCTCTATATTAACTGCATTTGTTAAGATGATTTCTTCTTCTTTTTCATTAGATGGTATATATCTGTTATCTATATACCCATTAATTTTTTCAAATAATCTTAATCCATCTTCATCTTTCCCATTATAAGTGTATTTCCTAATAGCCTTTACTTCATCCTCACTTAAAGTTTGAATCCATTTCTTAGCATCTCTTCTTAATGTATTAACAACTTTATTATCTGGCAATGGATTATAACCTAACTCCATAGCTTTTGACCTAGCTATATTACTTAATTTATTGTCTACTATCTTATTTGCTAAGTCTATCCTATCACGCTTTTCATCTAATGCCTTATGTTTTGCAGCTGAATGTACTATTCGCTTGTTTTTTCCATTTTTAGGATCATATATTACTAAACAATCACAATGTCTATGTCTTCTAAAAACTTCATTACCTGTATTTTTTACATCTTCATAATTATATATACCCGCTAATTTATCACACCAATCACAACATTTACCATTGGTATATCTTTCTATCTTAGGACTTAAACCAGCCTTTGCATGCAAATCAGCATTTTTTCTAATAGTTTCATCAACCACAGCTTGGGTGAAGTTTATTACTGGTTCATTTAATAACCATTTGCCATCTTCGTAAGAATCATATTTAGTAATTTTATCCACAAGCTTATCAATCCTATCTTGGTTTAAGTCTGCTTCTTGTGCTTGTATTGATATATTAGCTTGTTTATTTAATTGGCTTTGAACTTCCTTTGAATATTCAGAAACTAAATCATGATTTCTTACCATATTAGGCTCTATTAATCTTTTTGCTATATTATAATACATCTTCCCATCTGGCAAATCTTGAGTTTTTATTTTATCCTGGAAAGTATTAGCAAGAATTTTCCCAACTTCAACAGCAAATTCATTTGCATCCTTGTAATTGGCTTTATTATTTTTTAAAACTTTCAGTTTGTCCTTGATTGTTTTAGATTCTTTAGCTTTTAATTTGAAAGTTTTGTCAATTTTTTCAAATAATTCAGGAACAATATCCTTACTCTTATCTTTCATTTAAACACCTTTACCAATTCCCAATTTATCCCAGAAAGTTTATATTTTCTTTGATAATCTACATTAGCTTTAAATACACGTTTTAAATTCATTAAATCTCTAGGTCTTGCCCTTATTAAAATATTGGTTTTGCATTGACTAAGATTAGTATCCATTAGTAAAAATTTTTTATTAAATTTTTTAAATGCTCTCATTTCATCTTTAGTAGGAAAGCAAGTTATATGACATACCTCATCATATTTCTTTAATAAATTTAATGTTAAATTTATTTGATTAATTTTTGATGAAAAAGCTGGCATATAGTCTAAATCAGTGACATGATTAAATTTTTTATTTGCATAAGTCGTTTTGCCTGATCCAATAAATCCACAAAGGAAAATTACAGTTTTATTACTAAAGCTCATCTTCAGCCTCTACTTTTGGCGGCTCTTTGCTTGCATCAAAACCAGTTAACTCTGATAAATTATCACTTCCAAAATAACCTGGTACTGATTGATTTATTTTAATAGTTGCATCTCCAATTCCAGATAGAGCAGCAACATCCGGTTCAAATACTGGATACCATTTAGCTTTTACCTCAGAAATCATATCCCTTGTATAAGCATATTTATCAATTAAACATCTTGTCACATATCCAACATTCAAAAATCCAGACCCGAAACACCTTTGAGCCTTTCTTGCAGTAATTCTCAAAGTTTCATGACTTGCCTTTATTGCCTCGGCTGATGATGGATTATCAGTTACAAAACCTAAATCATCCAAGGTCAAACCTGTTTCACCAGCAAAAGCAGATGCTAATGTTTTTAATTGCTCAGTAAAAGGAGCCATTGATGTCTGAGGAAACTGTCCAAGTTTTGGGCTCTCATGGTCTTGATCTTTAGAAAACTGAAGTATAGACGCTATAGTTGCTTTATATTGGTCTAAGGGTTCAGCCTCTGGATCTAAACCAACAATATACTTTTGAGGAAAAGAATAAAATTCAGCTGTAACATCAGCTCTTTCTAAAGTTCTTTTAGCGTGAGCTTGTAAATATCTTGCAGGTCTTGTAATTCTTGACTTACCGAAAGGTCTTACAGCGTCAGGGCGATATATAATAGGTACTAGTAAAGGAATACCAGCAGGATTTTTCACACTAGAAACAACCTTGCCATCAGCAAAATATATCGTTTCGTTAGGTTTAAAATATGCTTCAAGCTTAGGTGTATCAAAACCTATTTTATCATCACCACTTCTTTCAAGAACAGCATAACCTTCTGTCAAAAGTCCAGTTATAGGATCAATATTTCCTGTTGCATTACTAGCTTCAATGATTTGAAGTCTTGGCTTTTCATTTACTCCTTGACTGATATATACAAAACAACAACCACCTATTAGAGCAGAAAGAATAGCAGAATCAAAAAATATATCTGGATTATTTAAATTATAAATTTCATTAAAAGAAAACAAATCATTTTCAAATTCCTTAAAAACTAACCTATCGGCTAAGGCATCTACAGCCTTGGTACACCAACCTAAATTTGATATATATTGAGATTTAATTTCTGTTGGAATCACAAATCCACGATCAATTTCATTTTTTTTACAATCATAATATTTATATTTATTAAGTACGTGCATTCTATGTAAATCAAGTTTTTTTCTCAAATTTTCTACATTATAATTATTCATTTAAATTAATAATAACCTCTTTCATGTGTATATTTGTACAGTGATGGGGGAACTCCGGAATAATTATCCGAAAGGGGGGTATGCCCCCATAAACGTTGGAATTTCAACGTTCTATTTTTTTTATATTTTTTCCAATTAAAACTCAAAGGTAAGTTTCTATTCGTTGGAATTTCAATGTTTTTACTTTCTTTATATAATTTATCTGACTTTGCTCTGTTACAAGTCCAATGAGCAAGCTGTAAGTTATCAATGTCAGATGGATGTCCACCCTTTGATACTGGGATAATATGATCAATACAAGGAGCCAAAGGATTAGGTGCCTTAAGACTTAAGTCTACAGGCTTACCACATATACCACAAACATTCTGCGTCTTAAGTATTATCTTCTTGTTTCTTTCAAAGGTTGCCCTATGAGGTCCAGTCCTATCCAATCTTTCCTTGGCCATACTATAATCCTTTCTCTATGTAAAATAAAAACTACCAACACAAAGGTGGTGGTAGCTTTCAAAAATAATTTATAAACTAGGAGACTCTAATGAGAATGTATGTTACTAGAAAGTAAGCAAAAATAACTAATCATGGAGGATTTTCTCGCTTACTTTCACACTACCATTATACACCCTATTTATATATAAAGTGTCCACTAAAAGTCCAATTCTTAGATATTTTTATCAAAGTACTTTATCTACTTAATAATTACCAAATAAAGACAAAGCAATATGAACCAAACCATCATTGGCCAAGTTATAAAGATGAGCCTTCTCATAATGATACTTATCTTTCAGATTCTGTATTTTGTTATATTTATAAGGCCTACCATAAATCTCCAAAGTAATATCCCTTTGAATATCACTCATACTTTCAAAAGCAAAATCAATCTCATCAATAATCTTTTCATTTTCTCTTATATTAGTTTGTAACAAATCAATCTCCGCCAAAACATTTAATAACTTATCATTATCATCAATACCACCATAAGGTGGTTTATTTCCATAAGTAGCAATAACTTTGCCTTCCTTTAAACTATTTAACTCTTCAATCTTCTTATTAGCCCTATCAATAAAATTTCTAGCATAAAAATATCTTTTCAACTTATCCTTTACTAAATTTGCGTATATATCTTGCATTCATTCTCCTCTAATTTAATAAACATCTATTTTTTATCTAAAATCCCCTTAAAAGAAATCCCCGTTTCACTCTCCAAAGTATCCGCAATTTCTTTAAGAGTAACACTATCATCATCTAGACAGTCCATAGTAAACTTAAAATAATCAATAAAGTTTTCAAGTCTTTTTGTTCCATAACCTTCCTTATCACGAAGAAATAACATAGGAATTAAAATTAACTTCTGTAAAGCAATATCCAATCCCAAATTTTTACCTTCTAGAAATTCAGTAGCCCTTATAATATCAACATCCTTTTTTGTATAAATGTTCTTCCTAATTCTCATAACTACCTACCAGAAGATCCAAAACCCCTAACACCTCTATCAGTATTACTATCAATCTCCAAAACTTTCTCCAAATTAACCATACTTTCTTTCCTAAAAACAAGTTGGCCAACCCTATCACCTTTTTTTATTTCATAATCGTTACCAGTTAAATTAGTAATAGAAGCCTTAATCTCACCCCTATAAGAAGTATCAATAAGACCCAGATTGCAAATTAAACCCCTACTAGAATTACCAGACCTTCCCCTTAAATCAGCATAAAAACCATCATCTAATTCCAAAAAAACACCAGTAGAAATAGTAGCAGTCTCCATTGGCTCTAACAACCTGTCTTCAATAGCTCTTACATCATATCCAATATCTCCATCTTTCTTACTTAATATGTAAGGTGCCTTGTACTTAATCATTAAAACCCTCCTCAAAATTATCATCAATTTTCATTTCAACTTCACAAACAAAATCTTCAATATCCTTATCTGAAAAATAAAACTTATATTTCAAAACATAAATAATAATCTCCACAAATAAGGAACATTCATTAATATTTAAAAACTTACTCATACTTATAATCCAAAAATCTTACTCCTTGCCTAAAAATAACCTCATATTTAGATACATCATTAGCTCTTATATACTTTCTACCAAATATCTCTTTCATATTTGACCAAATCTCCCAAGGAATAAAAAAATACCTATCCTTAATCCCAATACAAACACCAGCAAAACCACCAAGCTTACTTTTAATCTCCAAAACCTCGGCCTGCTTATCCGAAACCACACTTTGTTTCAATCTATCGCTTGTAGTGTACTTTGCCTCAAAACAAATAGACCTACCACCATCAAGAGTCCCCTCAAAATCAGGATTAGCATTCTTAGTAAACTGCCCTTCAAATCGACCAGCCTTCTTAAGCCTAATAACCCTAAAAGGCTCATCAATCTTAGAAATATCAGCCTTGCCCTCAGCCCTATAATACTTACAAGCCAAATCAATCAACTTTTCAAAATTTTTACCAAAACCATTGGCCTGTAAAGACCTAAAACTTTGGAGATTATTCATCACTCCAACCCCTTTCACGAATCAATCCCCAAACATCAATACTTAAATCCTCTAATTTATTATAAATTTCCTCAATCTTTTGATCTAAATCATAATCTTCAAACTCACCTATATCCTCAACACCTTTAATAGCATCTTCAAAAACATCAAACATATCCAATAACTTTTCTCTATCACTTTTCATTTTCCACCTCCACAACTTCCACCTTATAACCCCTAGGCCTATTACCAGCCTTTTGACTCCTTAACTTAGCATATAAAGAACTAACCGACATACCATACACATCAGCCAACTCATCCAAAGAATCAGCAACAGCAATAGGCCACTCCAACTCATCAACAGTAGTAATAAAAAATAACCTCTCCATTAAAAAGGAATCCTCCTATCATCTTGAATTGCCACAAAATCATCATCAAAATAATCATCAATATTAGTTATATTATTATAAGCACTAGCCTTATCCTTATCTCCACCAGACTTTGAATCCAAAAACCTTACTCTGTCAGCTATTACATCAGTTGTATAAACCATCTTTCCGTCCTTGTCCTTATATGATCCAGTTTGGATTTTACCAACAATAGCACACAAAGACCCTTTTTGGAGATACTTAGAACAAACCTCTCCCATCTTGCCCCATACAACAATCCTTGGAAAATCTGCTGTAGGATAATTATTTGCCTTGGCTTCCTCTCTTTTTTCCTTGCTCATTTCCCTATCAACAGCAAGCATAAAAGAACACACACCAATATTAGACCTTGTATACCTAAGCTCAGGATCCTTAACAAGCCTACCAACTAGAGTTAAATTATTAATCATCTATTTCTCCCCATTCATAATTTTTTTCTAGCTCATCTTCAGCCTTATCAAATTTCCCAAGACAAGCTTTTGCCGTTGGTTCAATTAATATTTGATTAGCCAAGTTATCACTATCTCCAAATTTTTCCCTTGCCTTTTTCAAATAAGTATCAATACTTGCTTGAATAAATCCAATTTCTATAGGATCAAACTCTATACTAACAAGCATATCTCTTACATTATTCACTTTCTTTTTCATCCATTTCCCTCTTTTCTTTTAAACAAAAACCAATCTCTCTCAAATCAAACTCATAATCTCCAAAAGAAATTATTGATGATTTCTCATCCTGTTTAATATTTACATAAATTTTTTTAGGCCTACCAAAACCCTTAAACAAATTCTTAAAAAACCTGTTAGTCTTAATCTTTAACAAAACTCCTCCTAACCCAAAAACCTATAAACTATAATTCCAACAAAAGCCAAAGCTGATAATTGCCCAAATACTAATCCAAAATCAAACCTAGAAAAATCTAACTTTATTTTTCCAAATCTTTTAAAACCAAAATAGCAAAAATCACAAACAACTAACATAATAATTAATCTCTTAATAAATAAAGGCACTATAAGCCCTCCACATAATTTTTAAAATCTCCAGAATACTCAATATCATCAAATACCTCCTCTTCCCCATTCCTATTAATAATCTCCATATGAGCAACATCATCTTCAACATCAACCCTACAAATCCTAAAAAAATCAGTATTCAAAAATATAGCAGACTTATCCGAAACTTTAATTTTTAAAAACATATATCCTCCTAATCCAAAAAATCCATTTGCCCATCATCAATCTTGCCAATCCTTATGCACTTATCAGAAAGCTCAATAACAATATTATCTGTATCACTAGCTCCCTTATCAGAAAAAGACTTTTTCAAACTTGATTTGACATTAAAATCAATAACCGGCTTTACAAAAGGCCTTATCTCAAAATCATCACCTTCTCTTGGTATCTTCATCTCATCATTAATAACAGATAAGGAAATTTTTATATTTATATCTCCAGAACCAAATTCCCCATTTAAAATTTTTACCATCACTGCATTAAGATGACTATCACAAGTTGCAAGAAGCTCCTCAAATAAATTTGGATTTAAAATACTAAATCTTTCCATATTTTTCTCCTAACATAATCTCTTTCTCAACTTCAAATAAATAGACCACCCAGTAAAATCATTATAAGTAGCCACTATCCCATTATCTTTATCGGTAATCTTGTAACCCTTATATATCTTCTCCCACCTTTGAGTATCATAAGGATCAAGAGCATACTCTATTAATCTTTTCCTAGAATACTTGTGGTCATTCGTTCTTATATATGGCCTTTCTAAATTTTTACTACAAGACCACCTTCTCCTATAGGTACAGTGCCTAGCCAAATAATTTACCAAACCCAAAATACCAGTATTCACATCCTCTTGTATTCTTTTACTATTAGCATAACCAATAGTATCTCCAATCTTTTCTCCCTTTTTTCTTTTTCTCCTCCATAAATTTTCTATCTCATCTCTACCCAAGGAACTTTTAATAAGCAAATGATGATGAAACCTAATAGACTCATCTTTACCTTTCTTTTCAGAAGTAACCACTATATACTTAAATTCATCATCTAGTCCCAAAGTTTTTATCCTTCTTCTAATCCTTAGAAAAAAATTAGTCATCTCTTTGTTAGCCTCATCATAAGACCTAGGTAAATATTTATCCTTATAAGTAAGAGTTAAAAATATATCCCCTTCTCCAAAATTTGATTCAGCAAGCCATATAAATTTTCTTCTAGCATTCTTATCATTAAGCTTATCCTGTTTTGGTAGAGATACTTTTTTCTTTTTGCTCCTCTTAGATTTTTTTCTATCAAGTTGATTTTCATTCAAAGAATATAGATCAACTTCCATATATTTTTTTCCACAAACTATTTTCTTTTCCCTAATAAAATTTCTCATATAATAATTCCTCATATATGTCGCAAAAGATAATACCCATTACAAGCACCCAAAGGAAGTAGAAACTTCCTTGAAAAATAGACAAAATCCCTTGCAAAAAGAAAATCCAGAGGTATATTATAAATAGAGATATACACACTGGATGAGGTCAATCGACCTCATTCTTTTTTTGCACAAAATCTACAACTAATATTTAAAATTTCTTTCAAATGAACCTTTCAATATCACCCTTAAAGATTCCCCTTCTTTTAAGTTCACATAAAACTAAAAAGTGCATATCAAAACAATCTTCATTACAACCATTCTTTCTAGGATTAATACCAGACCCAACCCCATTGAAATATTCCCCAAGAGAAATAACATCCTCATCATCTACATTAATTAAATTCTTCATAAACATAACCTGATTTTCAATCTTCATAAACAACCTCCAACCTATAATTCTTTTATATTTTTTACATACATATCTATAGTCTTACCTATCAATTTCTTTAAATTTTCCTGATTACTCTCTAACATATAATCAAAATTAATTCCATGTATGCCTTTAATTTGTGGATTAAATTTAGCACTAAGAATACCATAAAATCTCGAGAATAACCGAGAAAACTCTCGCCTTTCCAAAAAAAACAAAACGTAGTATAATAACCCTATAACAAATTTTAAAAAAGCCGATTGCAGTCGGCTTATTTTTATGCCAAAAATGCCATCAAAGAAGTAATAAACATCATCACTATTCCGGAAACCCTTGTAAGCTCATTAGGACCTGCAAGAGCCAAAATCATACACAATCCAACAAGAAAAATCCCTAAAACCCTATCTCTCATTCTTTCCTTTTCTGGCTTAGCAGTAAACTTAACACAAACATCATCAACCTTTCTTCCATCTAACAATTCAAAAACTTCACTTCTTTTTCTAATTTTTCTAGTTTTTTTATTTTCCATAACATCCTCCTACAAATTATTTAAAAACTCCCTAATATCACAAGCCCTATACAACTTGGATTTTTCAGACAACTTAACAACCTTTAAACCTTGCTTTTCCCACTCTCCAAAAGTCTTCCCATCCTTAAATTGAAAATATTCCTTCATATCAGAAAGTGTCATATACTCCTTTAAAACAGTAAGCCTTTCCTTACTTAATCTATCCTCCATAAAAAACCTCCACTCTCTCCAAATTTGATATAATAAAACAAAAAGGAGAAAATAATGCAACTAACCAAACTAAACTTAAATTTTAACAATAGACTACACTCAGTAACCGCTCCCTTAACTTGTCCTTACTGTGGCAAAGTTGTAGAACTAATCGAAAGAAACTCAACTATGATGGCTTTTTCCAAAAACCAAGAAATATATTTGAAAATTCTTTTCGCTAAATGTTGTTCAAAAAATTTAGCAGCTACCTATCTATTAGAAAAACCCCAAAACGAAGAAATAAAAATAGAATTTATTTCATCATATCCAATGTCATCAGATACTTACTTCTATCCATCAATCCAAGACTTATCCCCAAACTGTATCAGACTATACAAAGACTCATCATTTGCATATGATCACAATATGTATGACCTTGCAGCTATGGGTTATAGAAAATCCTTAGAATATCTAATAAAAGACTATGCTATAAAAGAATTAAATAAGCCCAAAGAAGAAGTAGTAAAAAAATCCTTATATGATTCCATTAGCTCCTACATGCCACTACAACAACTAATCAATACAGCAGATGTCGTAAGACTATTAGCTAACGATAAAACACATTATCAGGAAAAATATAAGGAATATGACATAGAAGTCTTAAAAAAATACCTAGATATATTTCTAAAACTTATTGACACTGATTATTCAATAAATCATCCTCCTGTTTCTCGCCAAAATTAATATCTATGCTCAATGATGAAATCTCTTTAATAAGAGAATTAACATCATTGAGCTTTTTTTCTAACTCATTAAGTTTCTCCAAACATATCTCTATACCTTCAACATTTATCTTTACATTAGAATTAATAAATTTAGTCATCTCCCCCTCCTTTATTTTTCTTTGTCTTTTAAACCTATCCACAACCTCCAATCTGCTATAATAAAACAAGAAAGGAGGTATATAATGTTAGAAATAATACAATCACTAACTGCTATAATTGCTGTTATAATTTCAGTCTGTACATTAAAACAAAACTCAAAACAAATTGAAGAAAGTACAAGACCGTATATAACCGTCTATCTAAAAACTATAAATTTAGGTACTCCATATAAGATGTTAATCATCAAAAATTTTGGAAAAAGTGCTGGAAAGATTAACACTTTTAAATGTGATTATAATCTAAGCAAAATATCTTACTTAGACGATTTAACACCTTTCAATTCAATACAAGAAAGCACCTTAGTACCAAACCAATCATATAAATCTTTAATAAATCCACCTGAAGAAAATTTAATATTAAACTTTCAAATATCTTATACATCTACATCTAAAAAAAAATATTCTGAAAATATTAGCGTAAAAGTAGATGCCAATAAAGATAATGCATACAACAGATACAACGGAAAAGATAAAGATATGAACACCCTAATATGTTCAATACAACAATTAGTAGAAGAAACCCTATAACTTATTAAAGTTTCTAAATTTAAGCCTTTCCAAGACTTCCTCCAGACAATACTCATAACTTGCATAATAATGTTTGTCTTCAGGAAGTTCTTTTAATACATCAAAAATTTTGTTAATACAATTTTCATAATCTTTTTTCTCTAACCTTTTGTGATCCCCAGAATAGATATAATCTCCCATTTCCCCTCCTTTATTTTTCTTTGTCTTTTAAACCTATCCACAATCTCCAATCTGCTATAATAAAACCAGAAAGGAGAAAATATTATGAATAATTCAATAAAAGTTAAAGTTTCCGACTTGTACGAAATAGTTAAACAACTAAAAGACGATAATATGGATACCGTAAATCTAACTATTTTAGGAGAAGATTTAGAAGATGAAGAATATAATGATGAAGATGCCTACCTATATGCACCCGCCTTATCATTTCAAGCTTTTTCCAAATCATCTGAAATTGCTATTGAATACGACCCCATAGATTCAGTCGAATAACTAATATAGCTCTGGATTAACTAGAGCTATTTACTTTTTAATACAGAAAACTCCCTACTATCCCTATTCAAAAATACAATATTAAATTTAATATCTTTCCCAGTTCTTTTTCTTAAAATTCTCTTAAAATTTATAAATTCCTTTTGAATATCAAATTCTTCATCCTTACTTTCTACAAAAACATTACATTCTAAATCAATAACATTTGAATCAAATTTCATAAGTCCCTCCTTTCTTTTTCTCCATCTTTTTTTACACCACCAAAAGAAATCTCCACAATCTCCAATCTGCTATAATAAAACCAGAAAGGAGGTGATTATATGTCAGAAAAATATCCTTACAAAAAATATGAGCATATAGCAACAATCTATGCTGACTATTACCTAAAAACCAATCCAGATATGTCTCCAGCAGAATTCGCTAAAAAATACCTAGAAATTGAAAAAGAAGTCAAAAACGCAATATCTAAACCTATAAGCAAACCATTTAAACAATTGCGTGAAGATTAAATACAAGGGCACGAAAGTGCTCTTTTATTAACATCCAATCTCAATTTCAAAATCATATTCAGGATATCTTTCTCTAACCTCAATAGCCTTATCGACATAATCTCCAATATCCTTTAAATCAACCAAACTAAAATTCATATAAACCTTAGTTTTTGATTTATTTAACTTATTAGATAAACCATCAAAAAAATCTTTCTCTTCATCATTACTAATAAAATTAGCCATTTCCCCCTCCTTTCTTTTCCTTTGTCTTAACCTTTTAAACCTATCCACAATCTCCAAATTTGATATAATAAAACAAAAAGGAGAAAACTATGACACTTCAACAAGAAGATATTCAAATAATGAACATCAAAATACTAAAATTTATAAAGCGTAAAAACTCAGCTAGTAAAGAACAAATCCTTAAAAGATTTCCAGACCATAAACACCAAACACTCCATAGACTAGAGCAAATGTCCAAACCAAAAGGTTTAAGATTCACACCTCAAGAAATACAAAAACAATATCTTCAAGAAACATACAAAGAATCAAAACCAGACGCATTTGGAAATGTTCGTATTATTTACACTGGAAACTACTCCCTAACCAAATATGGATATACCTACCTTGAAGATTACGTCCTTTTTGAAAGACGTGATGTGATAAAAGAATTTGTCCGTTCATTTCTATTTCCGTCCTTGGTAGCTTTATTAGTAAGCGTTCTAACAAACCTTCTATTTTCTTAAAAAATAATTAACCAATAAAGAGACAGCCAAGGCTGATAAAATAGGAGCAATCCAATCCATAAAAAACCAAAAAAACTCACTACCAATCCACATCAGCCTTTCTTCCATTCTTTCAATTCCACCTTCTTTAATTTCCTTAAAAAAATCCTTTAAAAATTTCATAAGCCCCTCCTTTCTTTTTCTCCATCTTTTTTTACACCACCAAATTAAATCTCCATAACCCCCCAATCTGCTATAATAAAACCAGAACGCAATATCCAAACCTATAAGCAAACCATTTAAACAATTGCGTTAAGATTAAATACAAGGGCACGAAAGTGCTCTTTTAAATTCCTAGCAAATAATATTAATCTCCCCAAAAGATAAAATAATATTATGTTTTTCCCTTAAATCATCTAAATCCTCAACAGCCTTTTCAAACTCTTTAATATCTCTAACCCTAAGTTCATCAACTACAATGACCTTAGGCTCATCTCTATTCTCTTTATTATCTAAAATCTTATCCTCCATAAATCCTCCTTTCCTCTGTCTTTTTTTCTCTACCAAAAGAAATCTCCATAATTTAATTTATTTCAATTTAACAAAGGATATTTGCTTAGTATCTTTTAAAGTTACTTTTCTGTCAAAAAAAATCCACATAGGATCTTCTATGTCTAAAAAATCAATCATTTTATCAATATCATCTGATCCAAATATTCCATTTTTTAATTTCGTATTAAAAGTTTTTTCAGACATATCTAAGTAATCTGCAACATCTTTTTGAGTTTTTCCTTTACTTACAATAATTCCTTTCAATTCATCTCTTCTCAAATACATCACTCCTTTCAGTAACTTATTAAGTTATTTATATAATACAATGCTTTTTGTAACTTGTCAAGATATATTTTACCTTTTCTTTTACTTTTTTGTTGCTTTAAAAGTTTTTTTGTTGTATTATTTATATAAGAGGTAAATATTATGAAAATAAATAAAGGAAATATCATTAAAAATTTAAGAACAGAAAGAAATTTAACTCAAGAAGAAGTTGGTAAAATTATAGGAGCTAGTAAACAAACTTTACATAAGTATGAAAATGGAATAATAACTAATATTCCACAAAATAAAATTGAAGCTCTAGCCAATCTTTTTGATGTATCTCCATCTTATATTATGGGTTGGGAAAAGGACAAAACCGACCTATCAAATATACCTGGAGTAATACCAGTAAAAAAAATAATAAAAATCCCCATACTAGGACACATCCAGTGTGGAAAACCAGTAATGTCAGTAGAAAACTACGAGGGATATTTCCCAGCAGACCCAGAAATAATAAACTCAGACTTCTGTCTTTACGCTGATGGAGATTCAATGATAGATGTAGGCATCAACGAAGGCGATTTAGTATTTTTCAAACAAACTCCCCAAGTGGAAAACGGAACAATAGCCGCAGTTTTTGTTAACGATACAACCACCCTAAAAAGATTCTACAAAAAAGAAAACCAAATAATCCTACAACCAGAAAATAAGTCTTACTCCCCTATCATAATAAGAGAAGGGGATGGACAAGATGTTAGAGTCCTTGGAGAAATGGTTGGAATGTATTGTAAGGGTAGTAAATAAATGTTTGAAATTATAATGGAGAAATAAAAATGAAAAATATAAGAATAAAACATATAATACTATATTTAATTGGAGGTTTCTTTGTAACAGCTATAATAAGTGGTATTAGTGAAAATTTAGGAGCTATATTGCTTTTAATATATTTAATATCCATACCTATATTAATATTTATATATATTAAAAACAAACTTCCAGAAAATACTAAAAATAATTTAAAAAATTTACTAAATAATCTAAGTAATAATCAAAAAATGAATAAAAATATAAATCAGCCTACTTTCCAAAGCGATTATAATTATTTTGAATTAGTTGGAACATATTATTACACAGAAAATTTAGAAGATTTTTAAAAGATCATGAAAATCCATACTGGAAAAAATTAGATAAAAGTAATTTGAGTAGAGTCTATAAATACCACAGATTAAAAGACCAACTTATTAAAATAGAAAGAGAACCAACAAATAAATATGATAAAAACGCTGTAAGAGCTGCTATCCAAGGAAAAACCATTGGTTATATTGCACATGTTGATAAAGAAAGATTTTTAAGACAAGCAAGATTGCCATATTTTGTAAGAGCAGATATATCAGGAGGACCTTGCAAAGATTTAGATCCTTTTACAAATAAATATGGTCCTACAGAAAACTACGGTTATCATATAAGATTTTATATTTAAATGAATAATAATAATAATAAAAAAGACTCCCCCACCGACCAAAGTTAGGAAGTCTTTAAAACAAAAGTGCAGAATTTATCTGCACTCTTATTATACCAAAAATAGGAGAAAAAATGAAAATAACAAAATACCAAAAACAAAATAAAAATTTTTACAAATTTCAAGTACGATTAGGCGAAAAAGTAACCACAAGAGCAGGATTTAAAACAAGAAACGAAGCCATCTTTGCATACACAAAACTACTAGAAGAATACGAACAAGAACAAGAAGGAAACATATCCTACCAAAAAATATACCAAGAGTGGCTAGAAATCTACCAAACAAAAGTAAAAGAAACAACCTACGAAGCATGCACAAGCATATACGAAATACATATACTACCAATATTCGGACAAACAAAAATCCAAGAAATTACAGTCCAAGATTGCCAAAAATTTGCCCTATCTCTAAAAGACTACGTTAAAGGAAAAGAATACTTTGGATATGCAAAAAGAATAATAGACTTTGCCATAAAAATGAACTACACCAAAAAGAATCCCTTTAATAATGTAATCTTGCCAGAATTCAAAAAAGGCAAAAAGCAAATAAATTTTTTAACCATAGAAGAAGTAAACACACTTTTAGACTATTACAAAAATAATCAATATTGGTACACCTTATTTAGATTAATGTGTTATACCGGATTAAGAAGAGGAGAAACATTGGCCCTAACTTGGGAAGATATAGACTTTAAAAACAAAACCCTAACAATAAACAAAACCCTAAGCATAGGAGAATATAAAAAAATAGTCCTATCAAGTCCAAAAACAGAAAGCTCTATAAGAACCATAGACCTAGACGATAAAACAATTCTAGAACTTCAAAAGCTAAAAATTCAATCAAAATATAATCTTATATTTCCAAATAAAAAAGGAAAATACTCCAGACTTTCCAACATAGCCGACAAACTAAACCAAGCTACAAAAGAAACAAGCATCAAAAAAATAAGAGTCCACGACCTAAGACACACCCACGCAAGCCTATTATTCGCAAGTGGAGCAAATATAAAATACGTTCAAACTAGACTTGGCCATACCGATATAAAAACAACCTTAAACATATACACACACGTCACAAAAGATACAAAAGAAAAAGATTTATCCAATTTTGTAAAATATATGGAAAACAAAGCATAAAAAAACGGACAGTTTCAACAACTGTCCTTTTTATATATAAATCATAAGTAACTACAAAAAAACTACAAACACGTCTTTTTATATCCTTTTATATCCCTTTATATCCAATAAAATTAATAAATATAAAAGGATATCAGCTTATATCAGCCAATATCCTTTTATATCCTTGTATAATTTTTCTATGGTGCAGGATAGAAGACTTGAACTTCCACGTCCTAAAATCGGACACAAGATCCTTAGTCTTGCGCGTCTGCCAATTCCGCCAATCCTGCGAATTACTTTTATATAATACAATAATTCTTATATTTTGTCAAATAAAAAAGAGGATTTTTTCCTCTCCTTTATAGGACTTTTGATAAGAATTCCTTAGACCTATCTTCTTTTGGATTATTGAAGAATTCTTTTGGATTTTTACTTTTTTCTACGATTTCACCATCATCCATTATGATGATTTTATTTGAAACTTCCTTGGCAAATTCCATCTCATGTGTAACTATAGCCATAGTCATCCCCTCTTCTGCCAAATCTTTCATAAGATCAAGTACATCCTTTACCATTTCTGGATCGAGCGCACTTGTTGGTTCATCAAAAAGCATTAATTCTGGTTCCATCATAAGGGCTCTTATTATAGCAACTCTTTGTTTTTGACCACCTGAAAGTTCATCTGGATAAGATTTCTTCTTGTCAGATAAGCCTATTTTTTCTAAAAGCTCTAATGCCTTCTTTTCTGCATTTTCTCTATTCATCTTTCCTGTATTAAGAGGAGCAGCTAAGAGATTATCCATTATATTCATATTTGAAAAAAGATTAAATTGTTGAAATACCATTCCTATTTCTTCTCTTAGCTTATTTATATTTAAGTCATCTATATTTTTATCATGAAAGTAAATATTTCCAGATGATTTTTCTTCAAGCTTATTTAAGCTTCTTAATAGAGTTGACTTACCTGAACCCGAAGGTCCAATTATAGCAAGTATATCCCCCTTATCAATTGTTAAATTAATTCCTTTCAATACCTCTTTGTCTTTAAATGACTTTCTTAGATTTTCTACCTTAAGCATGGGCTAAATTCTCCTCTATCTTATTAAATATCTTCTCTAGAATTAGTACAATTAGTAAATATATAAGGGCTGCTACAAAATAAGGTATTGCTGCAGAAAATGTCCTTGATATAATTATTCCCGCTCCCCTAGTAAGGTCTACTAGACCAATAAATCCTGAAATTGATGTTTCTTTAAATAAGGTAATAACTTCATTTCCTAAAGCAGGTAATGCATTTTTAAAAGCTTGGGGTATGACTACAAGCTTCATTGTCTTATCATAAGATAAGCCTAAACTTCTTGCTGCTTCTATTTCACCTTTATCTACTGAATTAATACCACCTCTAAAAACTTCTGACATATAAGCTGCTGAGTTTATTGAAAAAGTAACTATCGCCACAAGCAAAAGTGACTCAGCATTTACCAAAATTACATTAAATACTATAAGAAGTTGTATAGTTGATGGTGTTCCTCTTACTATAGTTACAAAAATATTGAATATTCTAGCTAATATTTTTATAAAGATGGCTTTAAAGGACTTATCTTTAGGGTCTATATTCTTATCATAATCTTTTACAATAGCAATGAGCATCCCTATTATTAAAGAAAAAAATAGGGATACTATTGTTACAATAAGGGTAGTTTTTAGACCATCAAGTAGATAGTTGTAGTTACTATCCTTTATTAAGCTGTTATGAAATGCTTCTATCATGTTTTATTACTTACTTTCTATATATTTATTTACAATCTTATCAATAGTTCCATCTTCTTTAAGCTCTTTTATGGCCTTATTTACTTCTTCAAGAAGTTTATCATTTTTCTTATCCAATGCTATAGCATATTCATCATCTGCAAGAGACTTTTCTAATACTTCAAGTCCTTCATTAGCTTCTGCGAATTTTTTCACGGTTTGTTCATCAAGAACCACTGCATCTATTTTTCCACTATTTAGGGCAACTACTGCATCAGAGTTTTTATTAAAAGATTGAACATTTTCTTCACCATATTCATCCTTAGAAACAGCTTCACCAGTTGTTCCTAATTGGGTACCAATTTTCTTCCCTTTTAAATCTTCAGGGCTTTTATATCCTGAGTCCTTTTTAACCAAGACTTTTTGAACTGACTTAGCATAAGTATCTGAGAAGTTTACATTTTTCTCACGCTCTGGTGTTTTAGAAAGTCCAGATATACCACCATCAAGTTTTCCTGATTCTATTGATGCAATTATATTTGCAAATTCCATATCTTGGATTTTGACTTCCATTCCAAGTTTTTTTCCAACTGCTTCTGCTATTTCTGCATCAATTCCAACAATTTTGTTATTATCGTCATAAAATTCGTATGGTGGAAAGTCAGCGCTTGTTCCTAAATCAAGTACACCATCACTAACTAATGATGTATTCTTTTTATCTGTGCTTGCGTCATTTGAAGCACTTTCCTTATCTTTTGATCCACAAGATGCAAATACTGTTATTGCTAATCCAACTAATATTAATTTCTTCAAGTTTTTCATAATATATCTCCTATTTTTTAATATTCCAGTTTAAAGCAAATAAAAAAGTCCTCACCCCAAAGGGACGAAGGACTCGTGATACCACCCATCTTCATCTATATTTCACAAAATAGACCTCATCAAGTACGTACATACTCTAACTCTTTATCGGGAGTTCCCGTATGGCTTTTTTCTTAGGCCATAAGCTCCAAGTTTCTCTTCCATAGACTTCCACTTATCCTCTTACACTCTACAGGACTCGCTTTAAGCTTTAGTAAATGTACTCTTCTCATCAACGCTTTTATTGCTTTAACTTGTAATGTATTATATAACCTTAAAATTTATTTGTCAAATATTTTTTTATTTTTTTAAATAAGTATTTTAGGATATTAAAAAATTAAAGTGAACTACTATAAAAATTTTTCTACATACATACTTGCAAGTTTTTACTAAAATATACAATAATTAACTTTCATAAAACTATAAAGCAAATACTTTTTATATTAAAGTTTAAAGCTAACAAACTAAGATCTATAATAATATCAAAGAATATTTTAATTTATTTTGTTATTAATTATAGAAGAATTAGTTTTGTTATAAATATATTGTATGGTCTTTTGCGATGAGCTGTTTTATCATTTTTTACAAATTCTTTAAAAAGTATTATCTTGTTAAATAATCTTATACCATCTAAACTTTATCACAAGCTATCAAGCATTAAGGGCATTTTCTATATCTTTTAATATGTCTTCTATATCTTCTATCCCTATAGATAATCTTATAAGAGATGGACTTATTCCTACTTCTTTAAGTTGTTCATCCGATAATTGTCTATGGGTTGAGCTTGCAGGATGGAGGGCATATGATCTTACATCTGATACATGGACACATAAGGTTAAAAGTTCTAAGTTTTCTATAAACTTCTTAGCCTTTTCACGCCCTCCCTTTATTTCAAAAGAAATAACTCCTCCACCACCATTAAGGTATTTTTGTGAAAGTTCATAGTCCTTACTTGATGGAAGGTAGGCATAGTTTACACTCTCTACCTTATTAGATTCTTCTAAAAATTTTGCAACTTCTAAGGCATTATCACTTGTCTTTTTGAGTCTTAATGAAAGCGTATCAAGTCCAAGATATGTCAAATAAGCATTGAAAGGAGATAGTATTGCTCCTAGGTCCCTAAGTCCCACTGTTCTAATTCTTGCAGCATAAGCAACATTTCCAAAATGTTTGGTATATATTAAACCATGGTAAGACTCGTCAGCCTCATTTAGGTAAGGGAAATTTCCCTTAGTCCAATCAAACTTTCCACTATCTACTATAATTCCACCCATGGCCGCTGCATGACCGTCTAAGTATTTTGATGATGAGTAGGTTACTATATCACAACCAAAGTCTATTGGTTTTACAAGAGCTGGTGTTGCAAGTGAATTATCAAGTATAAGGGGGATATTATTTTTATGAGCAATTTTTGCATAAGCTTCTATATCAATTACATCCGCTCTTGGATTAGATAGAGTTTCTCCAAAAATCAATTTTGTATTTTTATCTATATTTTTTTCTAATTCTTCTAGGTCATTTGAATTTACAAACTTTGTTTCAATACCAAAGTTTTTAATTGTAGTTGCTAAAAGATTAAAAGTTCCACCATATATATTGTTTATAGCTACTATATTGTCTCCACTTCTCGCTATATTTAGTACTGCAAGTAGGTTTGCAGATTGACCACTAGATGTACTTACTGCTGCTATGCCACCATCTAAAGCAGCTATTTTTTTCTCTAGGGCATCATTTGTCGGATTACCTAGTCTTGTGTAGAAAAATCCTGACTCTTCTAAGTCAAACAATTTTGCAACTGTGTCAGTACTATCATATTTAAATGTTGTTGATTGAACTATTGGAGGAATTCTACTTTCTCCATTTTGTGGATTATAACCTGCTTGTGCACAAAGTGTATCAATTTTCGTGAATTTTTCTTTAGTCATTATTATTTCTCCTTAATTTTATCATAGATAACAAAAAAGAGCCTTCTCCTAAAAAGGACGAAGACTCGTGTTACCACCTTTATTCTTCATATGCTCACGCATATGAACTCATCAAGTACTAGCATACTCTAGCCCTATAACGGGAGCACCCGGAAGAATCTCAATATCGATACTTCCTAAAAAAAGACCATCTTCCTAAAAATCACATCTACTTCTTTCACCAATCGAAGCTCTCTGTAATCAGTTTTTCTTAGTACTCTTCTTTTTGTAAAGTTTTTAAACTAATTAAGTTTTCTAACTTGCATATATTCTATTATTTTTCAAAATATTTGTCAATAGTCTTTTAAAATATTTTATATAGAAAACTAAAGCATTGAAATCTAAACATTAATATAGGTACAATTTTTAATTTTTTAATTTTACAAAAATAAAAGACTAACATAGATTTTTAAATAAAGGCTAGATTAATGATAACTTTGATATTTTAAAGATAATAATGAGATTATCTTACTTATTAACTACCTTAGTTTTGCTGATAGTCAATTCTACTAGTCTTTTATAATATTATACTTTTGCACCTTCTTCTTTTAAATTCTCACGAGCCTGACTCATCATAAGCTTAACCCTATTTATTTGATTAACTTCACTTGCACCTGGATCATAGTCTATGGCTACTATATTTGCTTTTGGATAGATTTCTCTTATTTTTTTCATAACTCCTTTACCTGTAATATGGTTTGGAAGACAGCCAAAAGGTTGAATACATACTATATTTGGTGCATCTTGGTGAATTAACTCAACCATTTCACCTGCAAGAAGCCATCCCTCACCTGCTTGATTTCCAAGACTTGTAACCTCTTTTGCGTATTCTTTTACATCATTTATATAAACTGGTTCTTCAAATCTTTTTGAGTTTTTAAGAGCTATTCTAATAGGCTTTCTATAAAACTCAATTGTATTTATCGCAGCCTTTCCAAAAAATGCTGTAAGTGGACTCTTTCCATATAAGTCTTTTTTTATCTCAGTATTTGCAAGACAATACATTAAGAAATCTGTTAAATCTGGAACTATAACCTGAGCTCCTTCATCTTCAAGTGTATCTTGTAGATGGTTGTTTGCCTCTTCTAAGTATTTAACTAAAATTTCTCCAACAATTCCAGCTTTTGGTTTTTTTATATCTAAAACTTCAACTTCATCAAAGTCATTAACTATATCTTGGATCATTTTCTTATAAGTCTTTGAACTCATTCCAAATATCTTATCACAAGCTTCACCTATCCATCTTAGCTTAAGAGAATTTACTTCACCCTTATTCTTCTCATAAGGTCTTGTTGCATTTGAAACCCTATTTATTAAATCTCCAAGTAAAAGAGATCTTACAATATTTATAAGCATAGGGATACTGGATATTTTTTTAAGATCAAAACCTGAGTGAGATTCTATACCTTGGGCTGATAGGGCAATTACAGGAATTTGTGGATAACCAGCATCTTTTAAGGCTTTTCTAATATAACCCACATAATTTGATGCTCGACAAGCTCCACCTGTTTGAGTCATTAAAAGAGCAAGCTTATCTGTATCATATCTTCCTGATTTTATAGCTTCCATAAATTGACCTACTACAGTTATTGAAGGATAACATGAATCATTATTTACATATTTTAGGCCATTATCAATGACATTACTGTCAACCTTATCCAAAAATTCTATATTATATCCATACCCATTTAAAAGACTTTCCATAATTTCAAAGTGCTCTCTTGCCATTTGTGGAGCAAGAATGGTATATCCATCATTTTTCATCTCTTTGGTGAATTCATGACTTTCATAAAGTTTAATATCATCATCTAAATTTTCTTTTAAATCTTCACGTCCCTTTTGTTGTTCAAGAGCTTGGACTAAAGATCTTATCCTAATCTTTACAGCTCCTAAATTTGATACCTCATCTATTTTAAGAAGGGTATAAATCTTTCCCCTTGATTCAAGTATTTCTTGAACTTGATCAGTTGTTACGGCATCAAGTCCACAACCAAAAGAGTTTAGTTGAACTAATTGAAGACATGGGTCATTTGCTACAAATTCAGCAGCCCTATATAATCTTGCATGGTAGGACCATTGGTCAAGAACCCTTGTTTCATATTTTAAATCTTCTATCGAATATGCTATAGCATCTTCTGATAAAACAGGTATTCTCATAGATTCTATAAGCTCTGGTATACCATGATTTATCTCAGGGTCTATATGATATGGACGTCCTGCAAGAACTATGGCCTTTTCATTATTTAAATGGACATATTCAAGAATTTCTCTTCCTTTTTTTCTTATATCTTCATGGTATTGACCTTCTTTAGCCCAAGCATTTTTAACTGCATTTATAATTTGCTTTCTAGTTAATTTATATACATTGTGTTCATATCCTTCAAAAATTTCTACAAGCCTATCTGATATTATCTTTTCTGATTCAAAAGATAGGTATGGAGCCATATATTTGGTTTTTGAAAGGTTATCTACATTATTTTCAATAAGATCAGGATAACCTGAAACAACTGGACAATTCATGTGATTTTGAGCTTTATCAAATTGTTTATATTCATAAAATACTGCAGGATAAAATATCATATCAAGGTCTTTTTCAATTAAGTTTTCTATATGACCATGGCTAATCTTTGCAGGATAGCAGGCAGTTTCTGATGAAATTGTAGCTATACCCTTTTCATAAATCTCCCTAGTTGATTCATCTGATAAGACTACATCAAAACCTAAAGATGTAAAAAACTCATGCCAAAACGGATAATCTTCATACATATTTAAAACTCTTGGTATACCAACCCTACCTAGTATATTTTTATCTCCCAATGTTTTTCTATCAAATAGAAGTTTATTCTTAAATTTATACATATTAAGGTCTGCTAAAGTTTCTTCTTGTTTTACACCAGCACCTCTTTCACACCTATTGCCAGTAATATATCTTGAACCATCTGGAAATATGTTTATTTGTAGGGAACAATTGTTAGTACACCTACCACACCTTGCTGATTTTTGGGTGTAAGTGAAGTTATCTATCTCCTCAAGAGATAAAATCTTAGAGTGGCCAGTTGATTTTTCCTTAGATAAAAGTGCCATACCCATGGCTCCCATAAGTCCAGATATTTCAGGACGGGTAACTTTGCGAGTTGATAATTTCTCAAAGGCCCTAAGGATTGCATCTCCGTAAAATGTTCCACCTTGTACAACTATATTTTTTCCTAAAGATTTGGGATCTCTTACTTTTATTACTTTTTGAATAGCATTTTTAATAACTGAATAACAAAGACCAGCTGCTATATCAGAAACTTCTGAGCCTTCCTTTTGGGCTTGTTTTACTTTAGAGTTCATGAATACAGTGCATCTTGAGCCAAGATCTGCAGGTTTCTTAGCAAAAAGTGCCTTTTTTTGAAACTCTTCTACAGAAAGACCTACACTTGCAGCAAAGGTTGAAAGAAATGAACCACAACCTGATGAACATGATTCATTTAATTGGATAGAATCAATTATCCCATCTCTTATGTGCATAGCTTTCATATCTTGTCCACCAATATCTAATATAAAGTCCACCTCTGGATTAAAGAATTTAGCTGCAGAGTAGTGGGCTATAGTTTCAACCTCACCATTATCTATGTGAAGAGCATTCCTTATAAATTCTTCTCCATAGCCACATATTCCACTTGATACAATCTTGGCCTTATTACTCATCTTCTTATAAGCCTTTTTAAGCATGCCTATTACAACTTCAAGAGGTCTTCCTAAATTCATTTGATAATCATCATGAAGAATTTCATTATCTTCCGAAATCATTACAAGCTTTGAAGTAGTAGAACCAGCATCTATACCAAGATAAATTTCCCCATCATAATCTTCTATTTTCCTATATTTTACAAGATCTGTCTTATGTTCTTTCTTAAATTCTTCATACTCATCTTCACTTTTAAAAAGCCTATCCAAGCTTTTTGTCATTTCCATATCTATATCTTTATCTTCCTCAAGACTTTTTATAAGTGATTTATATGAGATTGGCTCGTTTTCTTCTGCACTCATTATAGCAGCACCCTTTGCTACATAAAGTTGAGCATCTACTGGAGTAAAAAATGTATTTTCTTCTTCTCCCAAAGTTTCAATAAATCTATCTCTTAGAGCCTTTAAAAAATGGAGTGGTCCTCCTAGAAATGTTACATTTCCCTTTATAGGTCTACCACAGGCAAGATTTGATATAGTTTGGTTTACTACTGATTGGAAAACTGAGATTGCTATATCTTCCCTAGAAGCACCTTGATTCATCAAAGCTTGGATATCAGTTTTTGCAAATACACCACAACGGCTTGCTATAGGATAAATTTTTTTATATTCCTTACTTAAATCATTAAGTCCTGATGCATCTGTATCAAGAAGGGCAGCCATTTGGTCAATAAAAGCACCAGTACCTCCTGCACAAATTGAATTCATCCTTTGTTCTACAGATCCTTTTAGATAAGTTATCTTAGAATCTTCTCCACCTAACTCTATTACAACATCAGTTTCAGGAATAAATTTCTTTATGGCCTTGGTTTCTGCGATGACCTCTTGGACAAAGTCTATACCCAAGTATTTTTCCACAAACATTCCACCTGACCCTGTTACATTTACAGTTACAAAATCATTCTTAAATTGTTCATAAGCTTCTTTTAAGACAGTAGCTACTGTTTGTTTAACATCTGATTTATGCCTTCTATACACAGAGTAAAGAGTGTTAAAATCATCATCAGTTATAACAATCTTTACAGTGGTAGAGCCGACATCAAGTCCCATATGTAAATTCATACATTTTCCTTTCCTATATTATTAAAGGTAATTTATACCAATAAAAGCACAAGTAAAAACTTGTACCATCATATATTCTATGCTAATTTTAGCTAATTACAAGTAAATCACTCGTATTTATTTCAATTAAAAAATATAAGTTTTTTTAAGAAAAAATTTCCAATTTTTTATAAAAATACTGGAATTTTTTGCAGATTGAAACTTTTATTTGAAACTTCTATCCCTATATGATATTAAAAACAAAGTCTGATATCAAGCATAATTTATAAATTAACATTTAAAAATATAAATAAAAAATAGGACCTTTTTCAGATGACTTGACAGCTGAAATAGTCCTATTTAACATTTTATTTTCTTATTTCTTTAACTAGATTTGAAATTTCTTTGAAATTTTTATCTTTTGAATCACTAGCTAGATCAAACATTATAAGTTCTGTATTGACTATACTTGCTCCCATATCTCTAATTAGTTTAAGACCAAGTTCTTTTTGATCTTGGTTAAAACTTGAAACTGCATCCTCAACTACAAATACCTTATAGCCTTCAAAAATAAGTCTTCTTACTGTTTGAAAAACACATATATGACTCTCAGCCCCTGTTATCACAACGTTTGTAATCTTCTTTTCTTTAAGGTATGAGAAAACATCATCAGTTATAGCATCAAAACTTGTCTTAGAAAATATATGGTCATCATCCAAATATTTTTTTATGTCTGCTACACTTTTTCCAAGTCCCTTTGGATATTGTTCTGTAGCAATCTTATCAATACCATACATATCAAAAGTTTTTAAAAGTACAGAAGTTTTTTTAACTATCTCATCAGACTTGTATATTGCTGGCATAAGCTTTTCTTGAAGGTCTACTACAAGTAAAATTGTATTTTCCTTACTATCATATGTTTTTGTATCAAAGTTATATCCTTCTACATAATAATTTCCTAATTCTCTTTCCATAAATCCCCCTGCTTTAAATTCATATCTTTTAATTTCTTGTCTATAGTTGAAAGAACAGCCGCCTTATTTTTTGACCAAATAGGCCAAACTATCCTATCATATCTACCATCTCCAGTAAGTCTTTGTATGACAATACTAGGATTTAATTTACCCAAGATCTCAATAATATAATCAGTAAACTCATCTTTTGTCATCGTAAAAAGATTCTCATTTTCTTTATAATAGTCATATATTAAAGTATCGTCTTCTATATAAAGATTGTGAATTTTAAGTCCCCAAAATCCTCTCTTATTTATATAATCCACATCCTTTAGATAATCATTTATATCTTCTTTAGGAAGACCTATTATAAGATGAGCTAAAGTTTTTATATTAAGCTTATTTAGTTTTAAAACCCCCTTATCAAATTCCCTGTGGCTGTAACCTCTATTTATAAAAGAAATAGTATCCTCATTTACAGATTGTAATCCTAATTCAACTATTAAAAATGTCTTCTTGTTTAAATCATCCAATAACTCAAGTACTTCATCTGTTAAACAGTCTGCCCTAGTTGCTATAGAAAGGCCCATAATACTAGGATTATTAATCGCCTTATAAAAAACATATCTTATATAATTAATATCCCCATAAGTCGACGTAAAATTTTGAAAAAAGGCAATATAGCCCTCATCTCTATCTTTTTTTCTAAGCCTATTTATTTGGAATTCAATTTGCTTATCTATATCATCTAGCCTATTAGTAAAATCGCCTGCCCCATTTTCAGAGCAATAAATACAACCCTTATCTGAAATAGTACCATCCCTATTTGGACAAGTAAAGCCACCATCTAGAGGAAGTTTTATTATCTTTTTCTTATACTTCTTCTTAAAATAGGAATCAAAATCCCTATATCTTTTCTTATTTATCTCCATAAAATAATTTTACTTTTAAATAAAAAAAAGACACCTATAAGGTGCTTTCTTTGCTTATTGAAAATTATTTATTCTATTTATCGATTAATTTTAGTTTTCTTCATAAGGCAATAAAGCTACTTGTCTAGCTCTTTTTATTGCTCTTGTTACTTCTCTTTGATGTTTCGCATTTAGTCCTGTAACTCTTCTTGGAAGGATCTTTCCTCTATCAGAGATAAATCTTTTTAGAGTTTCAATATCCTTATAATCTATTACTTTTGAAGGGTCTTTGACAAATGGGTCGACTTTCTTTCTTGGTCTGAAATTTCTACGCATTTTATCCTCCTAATACTTAGAAAGGAATTCTTCCGTCATCTTGAATTTCTTGAAAGTCATCATCGAAAAAGTCATCATCATCGTTTATGTTTTGATTGTTGTTATTTTGTTGGAAATTACTAGAATTATTGTAAGACCTTTCTTGGTTAAAATTACTATAACCTTGATCTTGGTTCATGTTTCCAAAAGCTTGGCCATTTCCAGCATTATCTAATCTTGAACCTAAGAATTCCACATTGTCTGCAACTACATCTGTAGTATAGACCATCTTTCCATCTTTATCTTGGTAAGAGCCTGTTTCAAGCCTACCATCTATAGCACATTGACTTCCTTTTCTAAGATACTTTGATATATTCTCAGCTTGCATTCCCCATACTGTGATTCTTGGAAAATCAGCTGTTGGACGATTTTGAGATTCCATTTCTTGCTTTTTTTGTCTACTTAATCTTTTATCAACTGCTAAGGTAAAACTAACAACCGCTTGACCTGATTGGATATACCTAAGCTCAGGGTCTTTGGTTAGTCTTCCTATAAGAAAAACTTTGTTCATCTTAGTCCTCTTTTCTGATTACCATGAATCTAAGAATTAAATCTGATATTCTTAATCTTCTTTCAAATTCTTTGATGTGGTCAGCATTAGCTTTGAAATCAACAATATAATAATATCCTTCTTTGATATAGTTGATTTCGTATGCAAGTTTTCTTTTTCCCCAGTCATCTACAGATTCAACTTCTCCACTATCATTAATGATACCTTTGAATATTTCAAGAGATTTATTTCTTTCTTCATCTGAAACTTCTGGTTTGTAAATCAATACTGCTTCATACTTATTCATCTTTTTCACCTCCCTTTGGTCTTTGACCCCGATCTTTAAGTCGGAGTAGAGAATTCTTATTTATGTTACTATAAATTCAACTTTGTGTCAATATTTTTATTAAATAAACTCTCCACTATCTTCAATTTTAGAATAATATATTGCATTTGCAATAGCACGTGCCATCACCTTAGCTGATAAGGCCCCTACTAGGTTTATATCTGCCTTTACCTTGTTTGTAGCAAGGGAGAAAATTGTATCTCCATCAAGCATAGTATGGACTGGTCTTATAGCCCTGGCGTATCCATTATGAGCCATACCTGCAATTTTTCTTAGCTCAGTTTTGCTAAATTTCCCATTTGAAGCAACTATACCTATCGTTGTATTTAGGGAATTTTTCTTATCAATTTGATTTTTCTTATATAAATCACATAAGACATCTATAGTTGGTATAAATTTATTATCCTTATAAATTCCTGCAATTTGCTTACCATTTTCATCATCGAAAATGTCCCCCATAGCATTTAAGGCAACTATAGCAGATACCTTTAAATCCCCTACTTCAATTGTTCCAGATCCAAGACCTGATTTCATAAGAAAGTCTTCTCCCATTGCCTTTCCAACAGTCGCTCCTGTACCAGCACCAATTATTCCTTGGCGATTTTCATCAAAGTTTGCGTTTTCGTAAGCTTCTTTCCCCATTTTAGCATCTGGTCTTATTTTTGATTCCTTATAGTCTAAATCATATAAAATTGCTTGGGAAACTATAGGAACAATAACTCCACTTGGAAGTTTAAAACCTATCCCGTCTTTTTCAAGCTCTTCTACAACTCCAACGCTTGCAGAAAGTCCATAGCTTGATCCTCCTGATAAGACAAGAGCTGATACTTCACTTACTGTATTTATAGGATTTAATAAATCCGTTTCACGTGTTCCAGGACCTCCTCCTCTTACTTCTACACTTGCAGTATTTCCTCTTGGAGGAATAAGAACAGTTACTCCAGTTCCTGCATCAAAATTTTGAGCATGCCCTATCTTTATACCTTCTATATCAGTAATATATCCCTTATACATAAATTCTCCTTTATAAAAAGACTGTTTAAAATTTTCCTCTAAACAGTCTTTCGTTCTTATTTTCTATAATTTTCCATCATTGTCTCAAATACTTCTGCACTTGATGGAGCTGTGTATGAAATGGCATTAGCCCCAGCTTCTATGGTTTTTAGTATTGTTTCTGGCTTATTGCCACCAGTAGCTATAATTGGAAATTCCTCACCAACAATACTTCTGATTTTTGCCACAAGTTCAGGAGTTTTTGGACCACCAGAGATATTTAAAATCTCAGCCCCAGAATTAATCTTACCTAGTACATCATCCTTAAAACCTGTCACTGTAGCAATTACAGGTATATCTACAAATTCTGATATAGCTTCTATATCTTTATTTGGTATAGGTGAATTAACTACAACTCCATAGGCTCCCTCAAGCTCTGCATCAAAGGCAATATACTTACTTCTTAAGCCCTTAGTTGTTCCTCCACCTACTCCTATAAAGCATGGTACTGATGCTGTTGATATTATGGATTGAGCTATAGTGTTTTGCGGTGTATAAGGGTAAACTGCCATAATGGAATCTGCGTTTGTATTTCTAATAATGGCAAGGTCTGTTGTAAATAATAATGATTTTATTCTTTTTTCATAGATTTTAATTCCACTTGCCCTATATATTTCTTCTGGAACAGTAATAAAAGATTTTCTTAGTTTAGAGTGTACTTGAGGTATAAATTTTTTCTTTTTTTCAGTCATAAGCTCTCCTTAGTCTCTTTGGTAAATATCTCTTGAATATAGTTTATCTTTCACATCTTTTAGTTCTTCTTCAACCCTATTAGCAACAATTACATCACATTTTTTAAACTCATCTAAGTTATTTTCTACCCTCAATCCTTCAATTTCTTCAACTTTTAGAGTAGGTTCATATACAATTATTTCGATATTTTCTTTTTTGAGATTTTCAATCACATCAAAGATTGCTGACTTTCTAAAGTTATCAGAATTAGTTTTCATAGTTAGTCTGTAAATCCCAACCGTTTTCGGATTTTTATCTATTATTCTTCTAGATACAAAATCTTTTCTTATCTTATTTGACTTAATAATTGCTTCAAACATGGAATTCGGAATATTTCTATAGTTTGCATAAAGTTGCTTGGTATCTTTTGGTAGACAATATCCACCATAGCCAAAGGATGGATTATTATAATGATTTCCTATCCTTGGATCCTCACATACTCCATCAATAATATTTCTTGTATCAAGGCCTTTACTTTCAGCAAAAGAATCTAATTCATTAAAGAATGAAATTCTCATAGCAAGATAATTATTGGCAAATAACTTAACAGCTTCTGCTTCAGTTTTTCCCATAATTAAAACTTTTGGAGCATTTTTACTTGCCTTTAAGTAGGCTTTAATAATATTTTTTGTATACTTTTCATCCCCACCAAAGATAATTCTTGAAGGATATAAGCAATCATAAAGAGCTCTTCCTTCTCTCAAAAACTCAGGTGAAAATATTATATTTTCTGCATTATACTTCTTGCTAATCTCTTTGGTATATCCTATTGGAATAGTTGATTTTATAATGATTATTACGTCTTTGTTTACGCTTTTTACATCTTCTATAACCCCTTCTACAAGGGATGTATCAAAGTACTCATCTTCTTCGTCATAATTTGTAGGAACAGCTATAATTACATAGTCAGAGTCCTTATAATCTTCATCAGCTTTGGTCTTACAAGTAAGATTTAAATCTTCATTTTGAAGATATTCAATAATTTCCTTATCTTTAAGAGGTGATTTCTTATTGTTTATCATAGAAACTTTCTCTTTATCAACATCTACTCCAACAACTTCTTCATTTAAGGATAATAAAATTGCATTGGATAAACCAACATATCCTAAACCTACTACTGTAATCTTCATATCTTTCTCCTATAAAAATATTTTACCCATCTAATTAATTATTTAAAATTTGAATTTTCGTTTTACACCCAAAAACAATTCCTTCATAAGGTCTTAGGTTTAAAGTATTAACTATTCTTCTTCTTGAAATATTTCCAAGTAAAAACTTAGGCTTGGTCAAAATATTTAAGGTATCAACTAAAATATCCTTTTGACTTAGATTAATCATTATAACCAAGCACTCTCCATCCTCATAAAAAAGATAAGCCAAAAGGTCCTTATCCTTTTTATATAAAGGTAAGTATTTGCCTTTAATTATATCACTATATTCATATTTTATTAAAGATAGGTTCTTATAAAATTCAAATAAATCCTTTCTTATCTCTTTATCTAAACCATCCTTATACAATAAAAGTTCTTCCCCTTCCTTTATGAAAGAAGATTGTTTAGTTAGTATACTAATTATAGCTAAACTTTTTGCACATTCTATGTAAAAATTTGAGAAATTAAGGACTTTTGAACTTATCCAAAATCTAGATTTATTTAAAGAAATAAAATTATCATCATAGTCTTCATTTATCTTGTGAATGTAATTTTTTAAGTAAATATTCTTATCAGATGCTTTTATAAAATCAGATGAAAACTTATTGAAAATATCAAAATTTTCTAAACTAATAAAAGAAATTTTTAATCTTTTTAGCATACTAACCACATCAAATGAAGGTGTAAAGTCTAAGAAAAAACATCCAATTCCATTTTTCTTCCAATAAAAAAGGACTTCAATAAGACTATTTTCATCCTTAAAATCTTTTCTAGAAAATTTAAGATATGAACAGATACCAAGCTTCTTACAATTTCTAATCTTATCAATAAAATCATCCCTATTTCCTAAATTCGGGTATATATCAAATAAGTCATTTGGATTAATGACATCTTCTATAAGAATATTTCCAATTTGTAGGATATTTAGTAAAATAAATCTTTGATCAAGTTCATAAATATCTAAAAAACCTGTATTTTCTTTAGTATTAACTTTTTTTGGATAGGTCCTGTAAAATAAATCTCTCATGGTACATCTTATATTATTATATTGAAAAATTTATTTTATTCAAAACTTGAAATGATTTAAGCTAAGTATATATCAAAAAATAATTAGAAAGGAATAATATGCTAGAATTAAAAAATATTACCAAAATATATAAGACTGGTGAATATAAGCAAAAAGCCTTAGATGATATAAGCATCAGCTTTAGGAAAAATGAATTTGTATCAATATTAGGACCTTCAGGTGGTGGAAAAACTAGTCTATTAAATATTATTGGTGGGCTTATGGGCTACACACAAGGAGATCTTTTAATAGATGGTAGGTCAACTAAAAAATTCAAAGACAAGGACCGGGACTACTATAGGAATAAGTCTGTTGGTTTTGTCTTTCAATCTTATAATCTTATAGGACACCAATCAATACTTAAAAATGTCGAACTTGCCTTAACTCTTTCAGGAGAAGAAAAACATAAGAAAAAAGATTTAGCTATCAAAGTTCTAGAAGAAATGGGACTTAAAGATCACATATATAAAAAACCAGCTCAACTTTCTGGAGGGCAAATGCAAAGGGTTGCTATAGCACGTGCTCTTGTAAATAATCCTGACATAATCCTAGCAGATGAACCTACAGGTGCCCTTGATACTGAAACATCAAAAGAAATTATGGAAATCTTAAAAAAAATTTCAAAAGATAAGTTAGTTATAATGGTAACCCACAATCCAGACTTGGCAGAGAAATATTCAACAAGAATAGTAAAGCTAAAAGACGGGAAGATTCTTTCAGACTCTCTCCCATATGTGGAAGAAAAAAATCAGGATAATTTCAAAACTAAAAAGCTTTCCTTATCCCTTCCAACAGCACTTGGTCTGTCTTTTAATAACCTACTTACCAAAAAAACAAGAACTATACTTACAGCCTTTGCAGGCTCAATTGGGATTATAGGGATTGCCCTTATTCTTTCTCTTTCAAATGGAGTCGATGAATTTATAGTAGAAAGCCAAAGAAAAACTTTAAAATCCTACCCTATAGAAATTCAGGAACAGAGCCTAAAGCTTGGTGAAAGTTTTATAATGTCAAAAAAAGATGAAACAAATAATAAAAAAGATGATAAAAATGTGACAGCAAATGCCGAAATTATAGAAAAAAAGTCAAATCTCACTTCATCTATAAGTAAGAATAATCTATCTCCTTTCAAAGAATATTTAGAAAGTGGAGATCAAAAAATAAATAATTTGATAGGAAAGCACTCCATAAATTACTTATATAAGCTTAATTTTGATATATATGGTAAAGATAAGGATGGTGAGATAGTAAATACAGATGGGTCTGACTTTAAAGATGATGAAAATGTAATATTTACTGGTCAATCTAGTCCAATTTTTACTATGGGAAATGGAGAACACAAGAATTTCAGACAAATAATCTCCAACAAAGATGGTACTATCTCTGACATAGTAAAAGAAGAATATGATTTAATAGAAGGGGATTGGCCAAGCAAGGGAAATGAATTAGTTTTATTCACTGATAAAAATAACTCAGTAAATGCTGAAAGCTTGTATGAACTAGGAATTCTTCCTAAAAAAGAATACAAGGATATATTAAAAAAGATTGATAATGGTGAAAAAATTAAGCTTGATAATAAAAAACTAAATAAATCAAAACTTATTGGTCTAAAATTCAAAGCCCTAATTCCTGCAGATTTTTACAAGAAAAGTGGAGACACTTATGAAAATATAAAAGATGATGAAAACGAAAGAAAAAAGACAATAGAAAATGGTTTTGACCTTAAAATAGTAGGTATAGCAAGAGCAAAGGAAGATAGCGAAACAAATAGTCAAACAAATGCACCAATAGGTTTCACTTCTAAGTTTACAGATATACTTATAGATAGGGCCAAAAACTCTGCCATAGTCAAAGAACAAGAGTCTAATAAAGATATAAATATCTTAAACAAAATCCCATTTAAGGCTAATAATGATAAGGAAAAAAGAGATGCTGCTAAGTCTTACCTTAAAAATCTAAAAGGCAAGGAAAAACTTGAGATCCAATCCTTTCTTCTTGCCAACTCAGATATCTTAAAGGAAAATTTGCAAAAGTCATCTAATGAAAATCTAAAAATATCTATGGAAAATCCTAGTGAAAATTCTTTGAATATTATAAATCTATTCTTAGAAAATCCAGAAGATAAGGTCTTAGATAAACTGTATGAAGAAAAGCTTTCTTCGAATACCTACACAAATAATCTAGAAAGTTTTGGATATATATCAAAATCCGCCCCATCTACCATAAAAATATATGTAGAAAACTTTGAAAATCGTGAAAATGTAAAAAATATAATAGATGATTACAACAAGGATAAAAAATTAGAAGATAAAATCAACTACGTAGACTTCGTAGGACTTCTTACCTCAAGTATTAGGACAATTATAAATACTATATCTTATGTTCTAATAGCCTTTGTTGGAGTATCTCTAATTGTTTCATCTATAATGATAGGTATTATAACCTATATATCAGTTTTAGAAAGAACTAAAGAAATAGGAATCCTAAGATCAATTGGTGCTAGCAAATCTGATATAAGAAAAGTATTCTTATCAGAGACCTTTATAATAGGTTTTCTTTCAGGTCTTTTGGGAGTTTTGATAACTTACTTATTAAATATACCTATATCAAATATCATGCAAAATGTAACCAAAATATCCTATATAGGTTCAAGACTTCCATCCAAAATAGGAGTATTGCTAATAATCATTTCAATATCACTTACCCTTATTGCAGGTATTATCCCTTCATCAATTGCAGCTAGAAAAGATCCTGTAGAAGCACTAGCAAATGAATAAAATAAAGCTCAAGAGAAATCTTGAGTTCTATTTGTGTATTTTTGTTAAGCTACTTAACTATTAAGACTTGTACAAGATTTTAAAAAAAGTATTATACAATATATGGAGAGTAATATGAAAAAAGATATATATGAAAATGAAATAATAGATAATTGGGTAAGACTTGATGATAATAAAAAAGACACCGATAGAAAATACAAAGAGTTAAGTAAACTACTTGACCCTATGTATGACTTTGTTCTTGCCTTTTCAAACTACTACAACACTAGAAGAGATTATGGATTTGGACCAGAACTTACTATGATAGAAGTTCATATCTTAACTCAAATTTCAGATAATCCATCAATAACAGTAACTGAACTTGCCAAGACTTGGCACAGATCCACATCAGCCATATCTCAAACTGTAAGAAAACTAATGAAACAAGACTTAGTTTATAGGAAAAATTCTAAAACAAATGGTAAAATTTTCCACCTTTATACAAGTAGTATTGGTGATAAACTTGCTCTTGCTCACAAAAAATATGACAACATAGACATACTTAAAACAAGAAAAAAACTTCTAAAAGAATATAGTGTAGAAGAACTAGTTGCCTTTGACAATATATGTGCCTCTTATACAAAATTACTAAGAAAATCTGAAAAAAAGTAAAGGAGTTATTGCAAAATAGATTATCTATTCTGCAACAGCCCCCTTTTCTTATCACTTAAATGAAATCCAAGAATTAAAATTCATATCCCTATAAGCGACAAACCTTCTTTTTCCAGAATATCCTATATAGGAAATCCACCTATATCCACCACCTTCCCAAACCTCATCATAATAAATAACATCTCCCTTCTTATAAAGGGCAACTATTTGAGAGCTAGTAGATGGCTTAGCCCTTACATTACAATCAGCCTGACATATCCCCCTCCATTTTTCATCTTTTACCTTAAAGGCTTTAGAAAAATTAATTCCTCTTATAACAGGCCTAAAATACCTTTCATTAGCTGATCTCTTTCTTCTTAAAAATGATAAAATATAAGAATCACATCCATTAATAGTTACCGTATTATTAGATGCATTACAATGAATTATCTTATCTTTTTCTAAGAAAATCCCAGTATGACCATAAGCACCGCTAGAATATCCTTCATATCCTCTTATAAATATATCTCCTCGCCTTACATTTTTATAATCATAAACTTCCTCTAAGACTGTTCCATTTAATTTAAAGAGTGTCTCTGTATTTCCTATAGGATGATTTTTAGCTAAGAAGCCACCAGCTATAAGAGCATAATACACAAAAGAAGAACAGTCTAGAAAGTCGGGACCTAGCCTTTTAGGTCCCATAGAATATCCTACCTTATGCCATTTACTTATAGCATAGGATATCATTTTTTCAACGCTTGCCATTACTTCTCCTTCTTATCGATTTTTGCAATAAGTTCATTTACTTTTACAATCAAACAATCGACCTTCTTATCAAGACTTGTGATAAGAATTAAAGATACAACAATTGGAAAACCAAGATTAGTAATAATTTCAACTATATCCATATAAATTTTAACCACTTCATTTGTTATATCTGATAGACTCTGCATCAAAGTAGGTTAATCCTCCTTTCTTAAAGTCTATTTATCATTTTCATCATCAGATACATAGATTACTTCAATCTTTGTCATAAAAAATCACCTCCTACTTATAGATAAGTAAAAAGGTGATAATGTCCCAAATTTATATTTATTTGTAGAGTTCAAGCTCAGCTTCCATCTTAAGTCTATTAATTTCCTTACTCTTTTCTTTAGAAAGTCTTTTGATAAGGGTAAGGAGCTTTTTTTCTGCCATTTGTATATCAAACTTTTTCTTTCTCATACCTATCCTAAGTTTAATATCTGATAAGGCATTTCTTGTTGAACTATATTGACTAAGCTTGTAAGGTAGGTCAATAATATCTGCAAGCCTTGGGTCAAAAAGCAATAAATCTGAATGGAGATTTAATAAAATATCCTGACTCCTGTCTATAGCATTATTTATGGCATTATTTTTGTTATTTCTCAAAAAATCTCCAACAATGTTTCTGCCCAGTAAAGCTGTAAGCTTGAAATCAGCTACATTTCCAACTCTTTTTGTAGACCTATTTAAAACTCCCAAGGCATATCTTGTTTTATCAATAAGTCTATCTATTTCCCTAATTCTTTCATTTGTGTAATTATAATCCTTCATATCAATCTCCCTTAATTTCCTTATTATTATATTATACCCAATTTAATTGAGTAAAATGCATTTTTGGGTATACTATTAATACTATGCAAAAAAGGAGAGAATATGGCTTTAATAGTATTATTTAACGCTAATGATATAGAAAAAGAAAAATTAAGAATATTAACAACAAAAGAAAATATTAAATTAAAACATATAGGTATGCGAGACTTAGACCAAAAAATGGGATATCTAGCAGAAATCGAAGGATTTGAAAATAACAACACCAAGTCAGACTATGTAAAAGACTACGACTTTACCTTTGCTTTTTTCAAAGACTTTGAACAAGAAGACTTATTTGACTTTATAGATAAAATGAGGGCAAATAATGTAGTAATAGAGCATAAGGCAGGTATAACTCCAAGCAATATCAATTGGACCTTAAGATATCTATTAAATGAAAATCATAATGAACATGTAACTATGCAAATAGTAAATGAAATAAATACCTACCTTACAAAGGCCAAAAAAATAAAAGAAGAAACAGGCGAAGAAAATATAGAAATAGCAAAGCTTGTTAAAAACCTAAACCACTACTTCCAAACAGCAGGCGAAGACTTTGATGTAGAAATTGCAAAAGAATATAGGGATAAGATTAAAGAATTGGTTGAAAATCTTTAATAAGAAAAAGGTCGGTTTTGTAAAAAGTTTTGTGTATCAACATATATCCTTATATTAAGTGTACCCTCCTTACTGATTTTTCAGTAAAAAGGGTACATATCATAACTTTTCTAGTCTTTTTATATATTATATCTTCAGCAATAGTCACTTTATTAACGTATTATCTATTATTTTGATTATTCTTTTTCTAATTCTTTAACTACCTTATTTTTTACTTCTTCTACTCCTAAACCAATAACTATTTGAATATTATTTCCAGACTGTAAGATTCCTTTTGATGGATATAAATCTAATATTTCCCTATCTACTTTATTTGGATCTTTTAATTCTATCCTTAATCTAGTAAAACAATTCTCTATATACTTAATATTGTCTTTACCACCCAATCCATCAACTATTAAAGCCGTTTTTGCATCATCTTCATCTATGTTATTTGAAATACTATTATTAGATTTTCCTTTCATTCTATCACGTTTTTCTTTGGCTTCATTTATTTTTTGTTCATCTGGCATTTCAGTCCTACCTATTGTATTTAAATTAAATTTTTTAATCATAAAAACAAATATCGTATACTCTAGTAAAGTCAATACTATAAATATTATTGGAATCAACCATTGTCTTCCCATATCCATTGGTACTGATAATACATATAAAATTGTTTCTATTATATTGCCAACAAAAACTCTTAAACCTAAAATAAATGATAAAAACATACCAAATCCATATACTAATGTATGTGCTATCCAAAGAAGTGGTGATGAAAATAGAAATATGAATTCAATTGGTTCAGTTATTCCAGCTAGCATTGAAGATGCAACTGCGGGTATCATTAAAGCTTTTACTTGATCTTTATTTTCTTTTTTGGCTGTATGAACCAATGCAAATGCTATACCTAGTGGAATGGCTGTATATCCAAAGTTTACTAAAGATCCTATTGATGGATCTATTTCTGTAATACTATTCATATTTGCAAGTTCTGCAAACCATATATTTTGTGCTCCATAATAAGTTGTTCCATTAATAACAGCACTACCACCTACAGGTGAATAAGACATTGGAACCCATAGTAAATGGTGTAAACCAAATGGTAAAGCTAACCTATTAACTATACCATAAATAAAAAATCCAACTGGACCTGCATCTGATATCCAAACCATTAGCTTTGTAAGTAAAGTGTTGAAAAATGGCCAAATATATGTAACAAGAACTCCCAATGTTGATGCAACAAATAGCATTGCTACAAATGATGTTTTTGTTCCTTCATACATTGATAAGTATTCGTGATATTTTATATCCTTTGTTTTATTAACAACATAACCAACTATGCAACCTAAAAGTATTCCTATAAATACTCCCATATCTGTTACTTGAACTCCTAAAACTTTAGCTTGCCCAGTACCGGCAAGGCCGATATCTGTTGGTTCTATAATGGAGTTAGTATAATTTAGCCAGAAATTATTGGCAAAAAGGAAAATCAAAAATGATATTATTGCAATAGTCGCAGTATCTCCTTTTTTATCTTTAACTAGTGCAGTAGCAATTCCAACACAAAAAATAACAGACAAGTTAGCAATCATTCCACCAACTACAACATTATTTATGAATTCACCTACAGTTATCAAGAATTTTGGCATAAATTCAAGTCTAAGTAAAGCTGCTAAAGCTATTAATATACCCGCTACTGCCATAAACATAACTGGCTGGATTATAGCTCTCGAGAATTTTTGCATTGAGTTGTATATTTTATCTTTCATAATAACCTCTTTATAGATTTTTAAAATTAATTAAATTTATATTGTTTTCCTTAAAGATTTTTTTAATTTCTTTATTTTTTAATTCATTTAAAGTGTTTACTCTACCAATATTAAAAGATGAGTTTTTAAGCAAAAAATAATCAACATAAGCTGGATGGCACATTACTTCGATTGAATCGTATGTCAAGCAATCTTTAATAAGATTATTAATATCCATATGTCTCCAAATCTTTTTATTGGATCCAATTTTATCAAAAAAATCAACTAATTTATCAGTAGTTTTTATTTCTTTAGGTAAACTGAAATTATTTCTTACAGGTAGGTCATATTTTTTTGATAAGTCTAAATAAACATCCTTTATATTTCCAATTGAATTAACATGATGGTGACTATCTAAATGACTAGGAATTATTCCTGCTTTAATAATCTTATTTATTTGTAGATTCCATTCTTCATATATTTCATTTAAATCTAAAGATTCTACAAACTCTTCATTTTCATATGATAAAAGCTTTAAAAATTTATTTTCTTTATCAATTATAGTATTATATTTACAACCTACTGAGTATCCACATGTTAAAGTCAAGTGCACCCCTATCCCTAATTTTGGATTCTTCTTTGCCAATTCTATAGCTTCATCAAAGCCAGGCATAGTTGCCATCAAAGTTGTTGACGTTACAACACCTTCATTAAAAGCTTCAATAATTCCAGTATTAACACCCCTATCATAGCCAAAATCATCTGCATTAATAATAAGTCTTCCCATAGTCTACCTCAATTCAACCCAGTAATCTCCATTTGCTTCAATAAATTCATCTAATACCTTTTTAGCGACCAAGGCGTTAGGAACTGTTTGGTTTAATGCAAAAGCCTCTAAAGCTTTTTGATATGAGTTTTCAAAATGTGCATCTACCAATAGCTTTTCTGAAGCAACTTGAGCTTCCATAAGTCCCTTATGAAAATCAGGTATATTAAAACCTAGTCTTATTGGCTCAATTCCCTTTGAATTTACATAACAAGGAACTTCAACAGTAGCATCGAATCTTAAATTCGGAATTGCACCCATATTTTCTACAATTAAGATAAATCTATTATTTTTGTTATATAATAGTGATGTAGCTATATCGACAATATATTGTCCATGTGAGTCACTTTCATAATCTATACTATCAAGATTAGGATTATTTTTTATCTCTTTTACTGTATCTTTAATCTTTTTTAATCTACCATCCATAATTTGATTTGCTCTAGTATAATTTATATCAGACTCTTCAACTATCATTTCTGAGTATAAATAATACTCAAGATAGTTATTTGGGATATTTTCTGGAAAATCTTTTACAAGTTTTCTCATATTTTGATATGTTAAAGCCCAACTTTTATCTAATCCTTCAGTATTAAAACCTATTTCTTTTATCTTATCAATAATCTCAGGCATAACGTCTTTGGATTTAGATATATCATAAATTGATTTATACCATCCAAAATGATTTAAACCATAATATTCTTGAATCCAATTTTTTCTATCATATCCAAATGAATCACATATAATCTCTTCAATGCCAATAGTCATATCACAAGCATTTATAATCTTTGCTTTAGGAAATTTTCTCCTTACTGTTTCTGCAACAATTGTTTCTGGATTAGTATAATTTAATATCCATGCATTTGGAGCATACATTTGAATTAATTCTACAAGTTCAGAAAACCCTTTCATCGATCTCATTCCATATGAAAAGCCTCCAAGACCGCAAGTTTCTTGTCCTACTAGACCATACTTCAATGGAATTTTTTCATCTTTTTCTCTCATTTCTATTTTTCCAACTCTAATTTGTGAAAATACAAAGTCAATTCCAGCAAAAGCAACTTTTGGATCTTCAGTAACTAGAATTTTAACACTATAACCACCATTTTTGATAATAAAATCAATTATGATTCCCATATCTTTATTCTTTTCGGAATCGTTATCATATAATCTAATTTCATTTACATCCAATTCATCACTTTTTAAAAGTGTTAACACCATACCTGGAGTATAGCCACTACCTGCACCTGCAATTGTAACTTTTATCTTTTTCTTTTCAACACTCATAAAACCTCCTTTAAATATTTTATATTTATAATATATAAAATTTTATTTTATTTTTCAATTATATTGAAAAAAATAAATTATTTTCCAAAAATAATTTGATTATCTGTTAAAATATGAAATATTTTTCACATAACTTTATATGCTATAATATAAGAGTAATAATATTATATTTTGAGGTAATATATGGACTTTTTTGATTTTTTCAAAATTAAATATAATGATAAATTAAATTCATCTGATAAAGAAATCTTAAAATATTTAGAAAATAATGTTAACGCTATCCCTAATTCTACATTAAGTCAAATGAGTGAATTAGCATTTACGTCAAATTCAACTCTATATAGGCTAATAAGGAAATTAGGCTTTGATTCTTATAATAATTTCAAATTTGAAATTAAAAAATATTTAAATTTGGAATGTGATGATTCCTTATTTTATAAAATAGTAAACTCTTCTATTACAGAAACAGAACAGCTTATAAATAAAGACATTGAGAAAGTAGCTGAATTAATTTTAAATGCAGAAAGATTATATATTTATCCAACTGGATGGAAGCAAACTAAAATTACTGAGAATTTTATTGTGGATCTTCAATCCTACTCTTTAAAATTTCAAGTTATTAGAGATATTAATGAATTCTCTAATATTAAAAATATAAAAAAGTCTTTACTAATGATAATATCTTATAGCGGTGATACATTTAAGTACGCTAAAGAAATAGAAGACTTAATCTTAAATAGAAATATAATTATTATTGGCATTTCAATTAATAGAGAAAATGAATTAAAAAATATTTCAGACTATTGTCTTCAATATTCATCTATAGGACTAGAAGATGAAAGTGGACACTGGAATACTTTGTCTTTAGAATATCTATTAGAAAGATTGATAAATAAAATTTTACATAATTAATAATGAAACCATGCAAAATTAAGCTAAACGATATTAAATTATTTATTTTTTCTGACATTTGCTTATCTTTCTCTATCTAAAAATTCTTTTTAAAATTGGATTATTATCTATATTGTATCAGTTTTAATAGATTATTTCACTTTATTAATTCATATTACTAATATGAAAAAATATTTTGTAAAATTATTTGACAACTATCTTTTAATTTGTTATTATCTAAGAAATACTTTGAAAAGCAAGTAAGTTATAGAATTATCTTAAGAGAGGTCTTGGTTGGTGTGAAAGACTGGGTTTTGTGACTGAAGAGAGGCTTTTAATAGTTGGGAGTATAATACATAAGCTTTCCCGTCTAACCCTCGTTATGGGTTCTAATGAGGCAAATTTATTTTGTGAATTAGGGTGGCAACACGTTTTTTTCGTCCCTTTTGTCGGGGCGATTTTTTATTTGGAGGATAATATGGATGATAATATTTACTATGGATTTTTGTCACTATTACCTGCACTTATTGCAATTATTTTATCTATATGTACTAAAAATATTATAGTTTCACTTTTGATTGCAGTTTATGTGGGTGCTTTGATTATTAATAATTTTAATCCTTTTACAGGACTGATTTCTATGATTTCTGATTTTATGTATGTAAAAATTGCAGAGGAGTCTAACGCCCAGACTATTTTTATGATGTCTATTATTGGGGGTTTTGTGGCTCTTTTAACTAGTACTGGTGCTGCCAATTCTTTTGCAAAGAATATGACTCATAAATTAGATAGTCGTTCCAAGGGTGAGTTTTTAACATGGATTGGAGGAATTGTTATATGGTTTACTGATACTGGTAATTCTCTTATACTTGGACCTATATTTGAAGAGATTTTAGATAAGCTTAAGACTTCCAAGGAGAAGTTTGCCTATATTCTAGATGTTACTTCAATTTGTGATGCTGCTTTAATTCCTATTATAGGTTGGGGTGTTTATTCTATGGGTCTTATAGATACTGAACTTAAAAATTTAAGTATAAACAGTATTAGCTCATGGACTGTTTATGTAGGAGCTATTCCTTTTAATTTTTATGCTATAATCTCCCTTGTTTTAGCTGGTTTTTTAGCCTTTAGTCAGTTTGATTTTGGTCCTATGCTTAAGGCTCAACATAGGGCAGCTGTTAAGGGTGAGACTATGAGAGAAGGTGGAACTCCTATGAGAAAACCCATTAAAGAGCATTTTAATAAGGATGTAGATGTTTCTGTTTGGATTATGATTATTCCTTTGATTGTAATGGTTATAACTATTTTTACTAACCTTATTTTAAATGGCTTTCCAAGAGATGTTGTTCCTGGAAAGATGATTAGGTCATCTATTGCTGCAGGATTTTTGCTTGCATCTTTGACTTTGATTTTACTTTCTATGAAAGATAAGATTATGACTTTTAATGAGTGTATGTCCATATTTTTGAAGGGTGTTTCTAATTCTTCTTTTATGGCAGTATTACTTACTCTTGCTTGGTCTTTGGGAGGAGTTTCTACTCAAATGGGAACTGCTGAGTATATCTTAAGAATTACAGAAGGATTCTTGAGTCCAGAAGTTCTTCCAGGAATATTTTTCCTTATAGGATGCATAATGTCCTTTGCTACAGGTTCTTCTTGGGGAACTATGGCAATTCTTATGCCACTTGCTATACCTATGGCTTACAAGCTTGATGTATCCCTTTCAGTTGTAGTTGCCGCAGTATCATCTGGTGGACTTTTTGGTGATTCATCATCTCCAATATCAGATACAACTATGCTAGCCTCAACTGGGGCCGGTGGAGACCATATGGACTTTTTCACCTGTATGCTACCTTACTCATTAACTGTAGGAGTTATCTCTTTTGTAACTTTTATAATAGCAGGGCATATGGCATCTAATCTTATAATATTTGCCTCACTAGTATTTGTTCTTGTACTAGCCTATCTACTACACAAGTTCTTTATGAAAAAGTATGGCTTTGATAAATTTTAATAAAAAAATATTTTATTTATTAAGTTATAAGCTAGTCTATAACAAAAAAGGATAGAGCCCGTATAATTGTGTAAAAAGAAAAAGGTCATTTGAAACCTAACCTAGTACAATGTTTTTAACAAGCCAAAACTAAACTAGGAGGTATCAAATGACCCAATTACATTGTAGACTTAAATCAACTAATTGCTTAGAAAGACTAGACGAAAAAGTTAGAAGACGTGAAAAAGTGATTGGAATATTTCCAAATCAAGAATCGGCTATTAGACTAATAGGAGCAATCCTCATTGATATTAATGAGGATTGGATAACATCTTCTAAATTGTATATTAGAATGAAATAGTAAATATTTTACTAGTAATTTTTGCACAAATATTATGGACTTGACTAAAATCATGTAAAATAAAGCGATTTCTTTATCTTATTGCATTAAAATTTATCCCTATAGTTTTCTAATTTTATAAAAAAAGCACCTCTCCAGTGCTTTTAAATTATTTGCTAACTATTTTTTTATATAATTTCATAAGTTTTCCTACACATTCAAATTCTAGCATATTCTTCTAATCAAATCTAGGTATTTATTAGTTTAGTTGACTTATATCAGCCAAATTTCAAATTAAAACATCATCTCTTATTTGATATGCTTAGTAAAGCTGAACAAAAAGAATACTTTTCAAAAACTAAATTTGGCAAATATTCTTTAAGTTCTTCATATACAAAATATATTTCTTCATCATCCCGGTATTTTCCAGCTTTTAATTTACAAGATTCTAAATCTTTTCTTCTCTCAAAAGCTACATCTCCAATAAATATTTTTCCACCTTCATTTAATAGTAAAAGTAAAGATTTTATAAACGAAATCTTTTGTGAATCTTTCAAATGGTGAAGTGAATATGTTGCAATAATTACATCATATCTTTGTTTTCTCAAATCTTCTACTAGTCCTTTAGTAAAATCGCCTTTATATAGCCTTGCATTTGGCATTTTTTCTTGAGCAGTCTTAATCATCTTTTCAGAGAAATCTTGCCCATAGATTTTATATCCTTTTTCATATAAATGACTTGCTAAATTTCCTGTACCAAAGCCAATATCTAAAACTTTTTTTCCATTTGATTTTAATACTCTATTATAAATCTCATTTAAAATTTTTTTATAAGCTGCAAAAGGATATTCCTTATTATCATCTGATAAAGTAACACTTTCATTATAATTTTCAGCCCACAAGTTAAATCCTTTATTATCTAACAATTATTTCTCCTCGATTCTTATATATGATTTTACAAATTTATTTATATCAATATCTACTCTCATAATATCTTGAAATGAAAATCATGATTAAGGGAGATATAAAGACTGATATTCCTAAAAATATTGCTGGTAAGTATGCCTTTATTGACATTGAGATTATTGCGATTATTCCCATTAACACCATTAATATTGCTGACATTGTTGCATTTACCTTATCTCTTATTTTCTCATTTCTTTCATCATTTATACTTATTCTATAATCTAAATCTTCCTTTAACATTTTATTATGAATTATTTTTACATAACTAACAGTAAAGCTTATAGCAAATACTTGGGTTAATATTATTTCTAATGTTTTATTTAAATCTAATAAAAATACTACTAAAAGGCTTAAGATTCCTATTAAACATCCTAAATACCAAATTTTATTATTTTTCATAATCTTTCTCCTCATAGATAAAAATTTCTTCAATTTTTAGATTAAAATAGCTTGCAATTTTAAAGGCCAGTATTATTGATGGATTGTATCTTCCATTTTCCAAAGAACCTACAGTTTGTCTTGATACTTCTAGTGCTCTTGCAAGCTCTTCTTGCGTTATACCCTTTTCCTTTCTTATTTCTTCAAGTCTATTTTTCATTTAACCACCCCACTTATGTAAAGTTAGCTTTACATATATTATAATAATTTTAATAATTTATGTCAAGTTTACTTTCCATATTTGTTGATTGATAAAAAAATAAACCCTGGAAACTGGGTTTATTTTCTATTATCTTCACTTATTTTTCTAATCTCTCTACAAGGATTACCAAAGGCAACTGTGTTGTCTCCTATATCTTTTGTTACGACTGATCCTGATCCTATTACAGTATTATCTCCTATTTTTACTCCAGGATTTATTATAACACCTGCTCCTATCCATACATTGTCCCCTATTTCGACTGATTTTGCATATTCTAGGCCCTCATTTCTTCTTTTATAGTCGATTGGGTGTCCTGCTGTGGATATGGTTACATTTGGGGCTATAAAGACGTTTTTTCCTATTTTTACTTTCGCCCCATCTAGTATTATAAGCTTGTGGTTTGCGTAAAAATTTTCTCCAACTTCTATATTAAATCCATAGTCACAATAAAAAGGACTTACTATTTCTATGTTTTTTCCATGCTTTATTTGTAATTTATCAATAATTTCAAGTTTTTTCTTCTCATCACTTGGCATAGTATTATTATATTCAAAACATATGTCTTTCGCTTTAAGTCTTAGTTTTAAGATTTCTTTATCATAGTTTGCATCGTATATTTCGCCTTTTAGCATTTTTTCAAATTCCCTCATATTTTTATCCCTAGTGATTTTTTAGCCAAGAAATCTGCCAAGTCGTTGTATTTGTCGTTTGAGTGAGCCTTTACTTTTATAAAATGAATATCTATCATCTTTTTAGCGTTTTGGAAAAAGTTATAGTATCTTTGGGTTAGTTCGTTATTTCTCTTCCAAGATCCTTTTGCCCATGATTCTATTCCTTGATAGTCAAAGTGAATATAGATTGTTTTTTTACCTTCTTCTATTGCCTTATTTATAGCTCCAACGCTCGCCTTAACCTCTCCTGCCACATTTCTATGAATGTGAAATTTATCATCAAAGGCTTCATATATCTCTTCTATCTTATCATCAGTAATGTAGACTATACCTGTCCCATATTTCTTATCATTTTTGGAATAGGAACCATCTATATATGCTATTACTGAATTCTTGTCTGCCTTTACTTCTATTTCTTTGTCTAAAAGGAAGTCTTCTGCCTCTTCTTTTTTCTTGAAGGATTTGTATATAGCTCCCTTATATCCTTTTACCTCTTTTAAACACAAATCCCAGGATGTATATATCCCGGGATTTCTTCCCTTTTTAACTGCATAATATTTCATTATTTTTCTATACTTTCTTCACTTACCCAATATGCTACTGAACCCGGTCCAACATTAAACATTCCATTTCCATTTTCATCTATGATTACTTTATTTTTGTTTTTTCCAGATAAATCTACATAATTTTTTCCAGCTTCTTCTTCTCCAACAAACATTTGTTTTTCTGCCATATCCCCTATAGATATAATTACTGCTAGGGAGGAAGTATCCTTATCGGTCCTTCTTACCCATCCAACTACTTGTGGATTATCAAAATAGTCATCTTGTTCTCCAAATGAATATTTTATTCTTACGCTTAACATATTATCTATCATATCTTTAAGTGGCTCTTTTTTAACCTGACCTTTTAGACCATAATAATCGCCTGCAAAGATACAAGGATAGCCGTCTTTTCTAAATAATATAAGTGAATAAGCAATTTCCTTAAACCAATCCTCTACCCATGAGTCTAAAGATTGACCTGGTTGAGAGTCATGATTATCAACAAAAGTCACTGCTTGGAGTGGATGCCTTTCAACTATTGTGTTATTAAAAATATTTCTCATATCATAGTTTCCGTTGGATTTGCTTGCCTCTTCCATATGAAAGTGAAGTGGTACATCAAATAAGTCTATCTTCCAATCAGTATCATCAAGATAACCATCTATTTTCTTTTCATCATATTGCCAATATTCTCCAAAAAGATAAAAATCATTTCCTTTTTTATCCATTATATGTTTGGAAAGATCATAGATAAAGTTTTCTGATATGTGTTTTAATGCATCATACCTAAAACCATCTACCTTGGTTTCTTCCATAAACCAATCAATCCACTTGAATATTTCTTCCCTTACTTCTGGATGGTTATGGTCTATATCAGCATTCATAAGATAGTCAAAATTTCCCTTCTCATGACTTACACCTTCATCCCAATACTTCCCATCACCTAATATCCTATATATGGCCTTGGTACCTGTATTTGAATCATAGTCTACACCTGAAAAGTGATAATAGTGCCAAACAAAATCTGAGTATTTGCCGGCTCTTCCAGGAAAGTCAAAACCTGTCCAAGCCTTTATTTTTATATCTCCAGATACGTCTTTTTCTCTATTATTTTGATCTACCATTCTTGCCATGAATTCTTCTTCAAAGTCAGCATTTCCTTTATGGTTTAATACTACATCTGCATAGACTCTTATATCATTTTTATGGAGTTCATCTATTGCATCTAGAAGTTCTTTTTTTGTACCATACTTTGTTCTTATACTTCCCTTTTGATCAAATTCTCCCAAATCCCATAAATCATATATACCATAACCTACGTCTTGGTCTCCACCACCCTTACACATAGGTGGAAGCCAAAGAGCATCTATACCAGATTCTTTAAGCTTTTTTGCATTTTTCTTTAAATTTTTATAAAAGTTACCATCAGCTGGTGTATCCCACTCAAAGGCTTGCATCATAACATCAGGCATTTTCTTCTCCTTTAACTATAGCAACAGATGCAGAAGAGCCTAGTCTATTTGCACCAGCCTCAATCATTTCTATTGCTTCAGCATATGTGTGAATTCCACCACTTGCCTTAACTCCTAAATCATCTCCTACAGTTTTTCTCATTAAGGAAACATCTTCCTTTTTAGCACCAGCTGTTGAAAATCCAGTAGAAGTTTTTACAAAATCAGCTTTTGCTTCTTTAGAAAGTTCACATATCTTTACTTTTTCTTCATCATTTAAAAGGCAAGTTTCAATTATTACTTTTAAAATCTTATCTTTTGAAGCTTTCCTAACTTCTTTTATATCATTTAAAATATAATCGTAGTCCTTATCTTTTAACCTTCCTACATTTATAACCATATCTATCTCATCTGCTCCGTCTTCTATGGCACACTTTGCCTCAAAGGCTTTGGCTTTAGTTGACATTGCTCCAAGTGGAAAACCTACTACAGATGTTATTCTTATATCTTTATCCATATTCCTTATATATTTTACAAAGGATGAGTTTACACAAACTGATTTAAACTTATATTTCTTAGCTTCTTTTACAAGTTTTTCTATTTGCTCTACTCTTGCATCTGCCTTTAGAAGTGTATGGTCAATATAATCATTGATTTTCATCTAATTCTCCTTATATTCTAACAAGCAAAGACTTATGTCGTCTTCTTGCTCACCCCAATAGTATTTATCTAGCTCGTCTAAAAGCTCATCTAATTTCTTTAGCTTTTTTATGCTTTCTTCTAATCTATATACCCCAAATTCTTCTTTATTTGCATCTTTTGCTTCTGTTACTCCGTCTGTATAAAATAAAATCTTGTCATTTGGATGTAGTTTAACTGTGACTTCCTGATAGATATTTTGCTCTATTATATTTGATATCATTCTTCCTGATACAAGAAGTTTGTTTACATAGTTCTTATTTTCTTGGTAATGGAGAGGTGGGCAGTTTAGTCCTGCATTTGAATAGGTAAGGATATTATATTTAGTATTGAATATACCAACCCAGACTGTAAAATACTGGGATGAGTTCATATCAAGCTTTACAAATTCAGACCTCAATTTCTTTAAAACTTGACCTGGTGAATAGTTTTTATGACTTTCAAGTATTCCTATTATAGATAATTTTACAAACATGGTCATAATTGATGCCTTGACTCCATGTCCCATTACATCTGCAATATAGAAAGCGAACCTATTTTCATCAATTTTTATTATATCAAATAAATCCCCTGAAACATCATTTGAAGGAATGTATCTTCCTTCAAGTTTTATTTTCCCATATTGCTTGTTTTTAGGAAGAATACTTGATTGAATTTTTCTTACAAATCTGATATCATCTAGCATCTTTCTGTTAGCATTAAAAAGCTCAACTTTCATTTTAGATTCACTGGTAATATCTCTATAAACTTCGATAGTGCCTACAAATTCTTTGTCAAAATATAAAGGTGATGACTTTTTTGAATAGTACTTTCCTGCTATCAACTTTTCTTCTTCTATTGTATTATTTTTAAAAATATCAGCTTGTTCTTCTAAGTTTTCACTTTCTACATTTAACTCAATGAGTGACCTATCAAGGTGAATATCTCTTCTCATCTTTTCATTTACAAAAATAAGTCTTCCGTATTTATCAAGAATTCTCACCCAATCATCCATTGAGTTTAAGGCATAAAAGTTAATTCTACTAAAATTTTCGATTTTTTCCTTACCCATTTCTACCTCTTTATAACATATTCTACTTTTATGTTATCATTTATAGGATATATTTTCAATTTATAAGTGATTTTATTATATTTCTACACAAAATTAATTTAAAATTCTGCCTATAAATCTTTAATTAGCAATATTTAGTATATATAAAACTATAAGTAAATATATATTCATAAATAATAGATAGTATTATACCACTTGTTTATATATTTTAAATTTTTCAATTAAAAAAAGCACCTTATTTTCATAAGATGCTATAGAGTAAGTTTATTATACTAGTTCTATAATAGCTCTTTCAGAACCATCGCCTCTTCTTGGTCCTAATTTTAGTACTCTAGTATATCCACCATTTCTGTCCTCATATCCAGGTGCTATTTCATTGAATAATTTTTGAACTGTAGATGGTTTATATATATAACTTGCTGCTTGTCTTCTTGTGTGAAGTGTATTCTTCTTACCTAATGTAATCATACGATCAGCCATTTTTTGTGTTTCTTTTGCTCTTGTTAGTGTAGTGATTATTCTACCATTATCTAACAAAGAAGTTACTTGATTTCTAAGTAAGGCAGTTCTATGATCTGTCCTTCTACCAAGCTTTCTTTTATTAGCCATCATTTCCTCCTAATCTTCTTTTAAGCTAAGACCTAAACTTTCAATCTTATCTTTTACTTCATCAAATGATTTTTTACCAAAGTTTTTGATTTCTTTAAGTTCAGATTCACTTTTTTCTATAATATCACCCACATTTGTAAAGCCTGCTCTCTTTAGGCAGTTAAATGATCTTAGTGATAGGTCTAATTCCTCAATTGTTTTAGCCTTTTGTTCAGATTGATTGTCTTCTTCGATTATTTCATCTTCAACTTCAACCTCTTCTTCTTCAGGTGGGAATTGTTGACCTGGTAATTCTTTGAAAAATCTAATATCATCCATAAGAATTGTTGCTCCAACACTAAGTGATTCTTGAGGAGTGATTGTTCCATCGGTCCAAACTTCAAGTATTAATTTATCATAGTCTGTTGATTCACCTACTCTTGTATTTTCTACTGTGAAATTTACACTCTTTACTGGTGTAAATGATGAATCTATGGCTATGGCCCCTATTGGGTCTGTATCTTTTTTGTTTTCTTCTGCTACCCTATAACCCTTACCATCAGTAACATCAAGAGCTATGAATAATCTTCCCTTTTCATTTACTGTAGCAAGATAGTGGTCTGGATTAGCGATTTCAACTTGATTGTCAGTTTTTATATCTTTTGCTGTAACAATCTTTGGACCTTCAATATCTAAAAAAAGTGTTATATCTTCTTTTGTATATTTTTTTATATCGATACCTTTGATATTTAATATTAATTCAGGCACATCTTCAACAACTCCTGGAATTGTTGAGAATTCATGTAGTACCCCGTCTATAAGAATCTTTGAGACGCTAGAACCAGGTAAGGATGATAAAAGCATCCTTCTCATACTGTTTCCTATGGTTGTACCATAGCCTCTTTCGAGTGGATATAGAACAAACTTACCGTAGTTGGTTTCTTCATCTATATCTAAAATTTCAATCTTTGTATCTAATTTCTCTATCATTGTATCTCCTTAGTTCTAACAATTTATCTAATTCTATTTAGAATAGAACTCAACAATCATACGCTCTTCTACAGGTATATCAATGTCTTCTCTTGCAGGGAAGTGTTCTACCTTAACCTTAAGATTTTCAAGGTCGCTATCTAACCAAGATACCACTCCAAATGAAGCGTTAGCTTCCTTTACAGCCTTGAATAGTTGTGATGATCTTGATTTTTCTTTAACTTCAATTACATCACCTTCATTTACAAGTATTGAAGGAATATCTACATTCTTACCATTTACTAAAAGGTGTCCATGAGTTACTATTTGTCTTGCTTCTCTTCTTGTACGAGCAAGTCCTGATCTAAATGCTATATTATCAAGTCTTCTTTCACAAAGAATAATTAGGTTTTCACCTGCTTGTCCTTCTAATTTAAGAGCTTTTTCATAATAGCCTCTAAATTGTTTTTCACTTACTCCATAAATGAATTTAGCTTTTTGTTTTTCCCTTTGTTGCATACCATATTCACTAAGTTTTCTTCTTTGATTAGAGTTTGTTCTTTTAGATTCTCCTGAATAACCTAAGTATGCTGGGCTTATTCCTAAGCTTCTACATCTTTTAAATATTGGATCTCTGCTTACTGCCATAATCTCTCCTTACTAAACTCTTCTTCTCTTAGGTGGTCTACAACCATTGTGTGGAATTGGTGTTACATCTTTTATCATTGTTACTTCAAGTCCTGCTGCTTGCAAGCTTCTGATTGCAGATTCTCTTCCAGAGCCTGGTCCTTTAACAAAAACTTCTACTGTCTTAAGACCGTATTCCATAGCTTTTTTAGCTGCCTCTTGTGCTGCCTCTTGTGCTGCGAAAGGAGTAGATTTTCTTGATCCTCTAAATCCTAATTGTCCAGCACTAGCCCATGAAAGTGCGTTACCTTGAGCATCTGTCAAAGTTACCATTGTGTTATTGAATGTTGAATTGATATGAGCTTGTCCTCTTTCGACATTCTTTTTAACTCTTCTTCTACCTCTTTTAGCAGAAGATTTTCTAGTCTTTGCTGCCATATCTCCTCCTAATGTCTTCCTTTTCTAGTTCTAGCGTTGTTTTTTGTATTTTGACCTCTTACAGGTAGACCTTTTTTGTGTCTCATTCCCCTATAACAGTTGATTTCTCTAAGGTTTCTGATATTCATTGATACTTCACGTCTAAGGTCACCTTCGATTGTGTAATCATCAAGTGCCTCACGAATTTTACCTAATTCGCCTTCTGTAAGATCTTTCATTTTTGTATCAGGGTCGATTCCTGTTTTTTCTAATATTTCTTGTGCTGAAGATTTTCCTATACCATAAATATAGGTTAATCCAATTTCTGCTCTTTTTTCTCTAGGTAAGTCTATACCAGCTATTCTTGGCATCTAAAACCTCCTTAACCTTGTCTTTGTTTATGTTTTGGATTTTCGCAAATTACCATTACTTTACCATTTCTTTTGATAATTTTGCATTTATCACACATTTTTTTTACTGATGCTCTAACTTTCATTATCGTTCTCTCTTTCTTTATACTAACTTGAATAAAATAATCTAACTTTGACTAAACAGCTTATTTGCTCGCTTAGTTTTTCGGACTCACTTCGTTCGTCTCGAAAATTAAAGATTTTTTTCAAAAATCTTTAACACTGCCGTGACTACTTCTTTCTCCAAGTAATTCTACCTTGAGTAAGATCATATGGGGATAGTTCTACTGTTACTGTATCTCCTGGTAATATCCTAATGTAGTTCATTCTAAGTTTACCTGAAATATGTGCTTGTATTTGGTGACCATTTTCAAGTTCTACTTTAAATATTGCATTTGGTAGAGCTTCTTTAACTACTCCTGTTACTTCTATAGCATCTTTTTTTGACATCGATAAAATCTTCCTTTCTTTAGTGTTTATCTATTAATGTCTGATTGATTCGCTTTTAACAACAAGACATGATCTAGATATCTTTAGGTAAAGACTCTATCTTCATCTCGTTTTCGATTTTGTAATTTATTGAAAAATTCAGTATATTTGTCATATCTCGAAAATTATTTTCCTAAACTTTTTTTAATTTGCTCAAAAACTTCATCAGGAGTTTTTGTACCGTCAATAGTAACTAATATACCTTTATCATTATAGTAATCAATCAAAACTGATGTGTGTTTCTTGTAAACATCAAGTCTTTCTTTAACTGCTTCTGGTCTATCGTCTTCTCTTTGGATAAGTTTTTCTCCTGTTTCATCATCAATTCCTTCAACTTTTGGAGGATTGTATTTTATATGATAAACTTTTCCAGTTGATATATTTACTCTTCTTCCAGATATTCTTTCAATAATTACATCTTCTGGTACTTCTATATTTATTACCTTATCAATCTTATTATCTCTTTTTTGCATTCCTTCATCAAGTGCTTCGGCTTGAGTAATATTTCTAGGGAAACCATCAAGTAGAATTGTTTTGCCATCTTCTACCTTATCAAGGGCATCCCAAACCAAATCTATTGTTAATTCGTCTGGAACTAGTTGTCCTTTGTTCATGAAGCCAACAGCTTTTTGGCCTAAAGGAGTGTTGTTTTTTATATTTGTTCTAAATATATCCCCGGTAGATATTTGAACTGCATCCAATTCTTTTATTAACTTTTCTGCTTGTGTTCCCTTACCTGCTCCCGGTGGTCCTAACAATATGATATTCATTATATTACCTATTTAAAAATCCTTTGTAGTTTTTCATAGTAAGCATAGCTTCTATTTGTTTTACTGTTTCAAGTATTACACCAACAACTATTATTACTGAACTTCCACCAAATGATAAGTTTAGTCCTAAAAATCTTGATGATATTGCTGGTACTATTGTTAGTAAGGCTAATGAAATAGCACCAATAAATGTGATTTTATTTGCAACTTTGGCTAAATAGTCACTTGTTGGTTTTCCAGGTCTTATTCCTGGTATAAATCCACCATTTTGTTGTAGTTGCTTAGCATACTCAACTGTATTAAATTGTATCATGTTATAAAAGTAAGCAAATACTAATATAAGTACTGCTTGTATTATAAGATATAATACGAATCCAAATGTTGATTGGCTAAAGAATTTATTTAAAGCTCCTCCGCCTGCATTTCCCATAAATAATGAAATTGTTGATGGTATTGCAAGAACTGCTGAAGCAAATATGATTGGCATTACTCCACTCATGTTTACCTTAACTGGTATATGGGTTGATTGTCCACCATACATCTTTCTTCCAACTACTCTTTTTGCATATTGTATTGGAATTTTCCTCTCACCTTCTGTAATCTTAACGGTGAATAATACTATAAAGATTACTACAATTGCCATTATTATTATTGATAAGATGGAAGTTGTATTGTAGTGAAGTCCTGTCTTCCATGTACTTAATGTTTTTGGTACGTTAGCGATTATACCCATAAAGATTATAATTGATACACCATTACCTATACCTTTTTCTGTTATGGTCTCACCCATCCATGTAACAAGCATTGTTCCACCGATAAGCACTACATTCATAACAAATTTTTGGAATGTTGTTGCAGATGATAGTGCAGCTCCATATAATCCGTTTGTTATGGCTATAGCTTGGAATATTGCAAGAAATATTGTCATATATCTTGTATATCTTTGTATAGCCTTTCTACCTGCTTCGCCTTCTTTAGTTAGCTCTTCAAACCTTGGTATTACTACTGTTAATAATTGCATTACGATTGATGCTGTAATGTAGGGTTGTACACCAAGTGCAAATATTGATAGGGTTGAAAGTCCACCACCTGTTAACATATTTAAATAATCAACGAGTGTTCCTTCCATTCCTTTATAGGCATCAGCCAACTTTTGGGCGTCTATAAATGGAATCGGGATGTTGTTACCTAGCCTATAGATAACTAACATCACTAGAGTGAAGTAGAATTTTTTTCTAATTTCTTCTTCACTCCAAGCTCTCTTTAGCGTATCTAACATTAGATCACCTCAGCCTTTCCCCCTTGGGCTGTGATTTTTTCTTCTGCTTGCTTTGTAAATTTGTGAGCTTTAACTGTTAATTTCTTTGTTAATTCACCATCGCCTAAAATTTTGATTCCAGCTTTAGCTTTGTTTTTATTTAAGATTTTGTTTTCAAATAAAAGTTCAGGTGTAACTTCTGTTCCGTCTTCAAAGATTTCTAATTCTTCAACATTTATTACTTCATATTGTTTTCTGTTGAAGTTTTTAAATCCTCTTTTTGGAAGACGTCTAAATAGTGGCATTTGTCCACCTTCAAATCCTGGTCTAACTCCTCCACCACTTCTTGAGTTTTGTCCGTCTTGACCACGACCTGCTCTTGTACCATTTCCACTTCCTGGACCTCTACCTTTTCTATTTTTTGTTTTTAGCTTTTGGTTAGGTTTTAAATCGTGAAGTTTCATTCTACACCTCCTAGCTTAATTCTTTTACTTCCAACATAAATGGAATTTTATTTATCATTCCTCTTAAGGCAGGATTATCTTCTCTTACTACAGATTGTCCAATCTTTCTAAGACCTAAGGCTTTAGCTGTAGCGATTTGATCATCTTTTCTACCTATGAAGGATTTTTTTAATTTGATTTCAACTTTTGCCATAGAATACTCCTTAATAATCGAATTCTTCTATCGATTTACCACGTAATCTTGCAACCTCTTCTACTGTTTTCATAGATTGAAATGCTTTTATACAAGCATTGATTATGTTTTGTGGGTTTGATGAACCTAGGTTTTTAGCTCTGATATCTTTATAACCTGCAAGTTCACAAATAGCACGAACTGGTCCTCCAGCTATGATTCCAGTACCTTCTGATGCTGGCATAAGAAGTACTTGACCAGCACCTTTTTTTGCTAAGATTCTGTGTGGAACTGTAGTATTTACTATAGGAACAGAAATCATGTGTTTTTTACCATCTTCTGTTGCTTTTCTAATAGCTTCTGGAACCTCTGTTGCTTTTCCAGTTCCTATACCTACATGTCCATTTTGATCTCCTACTACCACTAGGGCAGCAAATCTCATGTTACGTCCACCTTTTACAGTTTTAGCAACTCTATTTATACTAACTACTCTATCTTCGAGGTTTAGTTTGTCTACATCTTGTTTTAATAAATACATCTAAATCCTCCCTCGTTAAAACTTAAGACCATTTTCTCTTGCTGCTTCAGCTAGGGCTTTTACTTTTCCATGATAAAGATATCCGTTTCTGTCAAAAACAACCTCTTCAATTCCTTTATCAAGTGCATTTTTTGCAATTTGCTCACCAACTTTTGTGGCAGCATCAATATTTGCACAGTTTTCTAAGCCTTCTTTTACTTCACTTTGAAGAGTGTTTGCACTTGCTAGTGTAACACCATTTACATCATCTATTAGTTGTGCATATATATTAGTATTTGATTTGTAGACACTAAGTCTTGGTTTTTGAGCAGTTCCACTGACTTTATTTCTTACTCTAAACTTACGAGTTTTTAATTTTTGCTCTTTTGTTCTTTTAGCCATTTATTGCCCCCTACTTACCTGTCTTACCAACTTTTCTTCTAACATGTTCGCCCTCATAACGGATTCCTTTACCCTTATATGGTTCAGGTTTTCTCCAATTTCTGATATTTGCTGCATGTTGTCCAACTAGTTGTTTATTTGTTCCCTTTACAATAATAGTTCTATCGTTAGGAACTTCTACTTCAATACCTTCAGGATCTTCCATCTTAACTTGGTGAGAGAATCCTAGGTTCATTACAAGTGTATTTCCTTGCTTTTGAGCTCTATATCCTGTACCTTCAATTTGAAGTGTTTTTGCATAGCCTTCTGTTACACCTACTACCATATTGTGAACTAATGATCTATAAAGACCATGTTCTTGATTTTCAAGTTTTGTAGGATTTTCAGAGGCAATTATATTTAATTCATTATCTTTTTGCTCAATTTTTAGTCTTTTAGATACTAATTGAGAATCTTCGCCTTTTGGTCCTTTTACTGTAATCAAATTGTCTTTAACATCAATAGTTACTCCAGAAGGGATTTCAATTGGTTTTTTACCTATTCTTGACATTTATTCCTCCTTACCATACGTAACAAATAACTTCTCCACCAACATTAGCTTGGCGAGCGTCTTTATCTGTTAATAGTCCTTTTGATGTTGATATTATTGCAATTCCAAGTCCATCTAATACTTTAGGCACTTCATTTGCTTTAACATAAACTCTTAATCCTGGTTTGGATATTCTTCTAAGTCCTGTTATAACTTTTTCGCCTTCTTCTGTATATTTTAAATCTATTGTAAGAACACCTTGCTTATTGTCTTCTTCTACATCAAAGCCTTTAATATAACCTTCATCTAAAAGGATTTGAGCAATAGCACGTTTCTCATTAGAAGATGGTAAGCTTACAGATAAATGATTAGCCTTGTTACCATTTCTTATTCTAGTTAGCATATCCGCAATTGGATCTGTCATCATAATTAATTTCCTCCTAACTTACCAGCTTGCTTTTCTTACTCCAGGAATTTCCCCTTTGTTTGCGAGCTCCCTAAAGCATATACGACATAAACCGTATTTTCTTAGTACACCATGTGGTCTTCCGCAAAGCTTACATCTTGTGTATGCTCTTGTACTATATTTTGGTTTTCTTTTTTGTTTCGCAATCATTGACTTTTTTGCCATTTTTTGCTCCTTTATTTCTTGTAAGGCATTCCCATTAGTGTTAAGAATGCTTTAGCTTCTTCATCAGTTTCAGCTGTTGTTACAAATGTGATATCCATACCATGTAAGAAATCTACATCATCGTATTTAATTTCTGGGAATATTAATTGTTCCTTAATTCCTAACGAATAGTTTCCTCTTCCATCAAATGAATTAGGATTTATTCCTCTGAAGTCTCTAACTCTAGGTAGGGAAATTGAAATTAACTTATCCATAAAATCATACATTCTTTCTCCTCTAAGAGTTACTTTTGTGCCTATTGCTTGTCCTTCTCTTAGTTTGAAGTTAGATACAGATTTTTTTGCTTTTATTTCAATTGGTTGTTGACCTGTGATAAGTGCAAGTTCGTTTTTAGCTTTTGTTAATAAGTTTTTATTATCCTTAGCTTCCCCAAGTCCTATATTTATAACAATTTTTTCAAGTTTTGGAACTTGCATTAAATTTTTATAACCGAATTGATCCACAAGTTCTTTAACAACTTCTGATTTATATTTTTCTTTTAATCTACTTGTCATAATTACTCCTTTTGGACCTAATCGAATTTCTCGTCAGTTTTTTTGCAAACTCTAACTTTTTTGCCATCGATTATTTCAGTTGATGTTCTAACACCTTTTTTAAGACTTTCTGAGTAAAGAAGAACTTTAGAAGCATAGATTTTTCCTTCTTTTTCAATTCTTCCACTTTCTTCTCCCATTTGTCTTGCCTTTTGGTGTTTAACTATGATGTTTGCACCTTCAACTATTACTTTATTTTCTTTAGGGAAAGCTTTAAGTACTTCTCCTACATGTCCTTTATATTCACCTGATATTACTTGGACTTTATCGCCTTTTTTAATATGCATGTAATCCTCCTATAATACTTCCGGTGCAAGTGAGATAATTCTCATGAAACCTTCATGACGAAGTTCTCTTGTTACTGGCCCGAATATACGAGTTCCTACAGGTGTTTTATCGTCTTTTACGATTACTGCCGCATTATCATCAAATTTGATTGATGATCCGTCACTTCTTTTAACACCTCTTGATGTTCTAACTATAACCGCTTTAACAACTTCACCTTTTTTTACCGCTCCACCGGGTGTTGCACTTTTAACTGAACAAGTAACTATGTCCCCAATGTTTGCGTATCTTCTTCCGGCTCCACCAAGAACTTTGATAACTAAAAGTTCTCTTGCTCCGGAGTTATCTGCTACTCTCATACGAGATTCTTGTTGTATCATAATAATCTCCTTTACCTAATTAAGCACGAACTGCAGTTTCGTTAATTTTAACTAGTCTCCATCTTTTTGTCTTAGATAATGGTCTAGTTTCCATTATGGTTACAGTATCGCCTACTTTAGCTTCATTGTTCTCATCGTGAGCTTTATATTTCTTACTTACACTTAGTCTTTTTTTGTATACAGGATGTTGGATTTTTGTTTCAACTTTTACAGTTATTGTCTTATCCATACTATCTGATACAACTACTCCTTGAACGGATCTTCTACTATTTCTTTCCATCAAGTTAAGCCTCCTTATTTATATTGAGCTTTCTCTCTGTTTGGATTGTTTTTACTCTAGCTATATCTCTTTTAACATTTCCAATAGCAGCTGGGTTTTCAAGTTGACCTGTAGCCAATTGGAAACGAAGATTAAATAATTCAGATTGTAAATCGAAAAGTTTTTTATTTAATTCGCTATCACTTAATTTTCTGATTTCTACTGCTTTCATTAAGCTTCCTCCACTTCTTTGACTTCAAGCCTTTTAACAAATTTTGTCTTGATTGGTAGCTTTTGTGCAGCAAGTCTCATAGCTTCTCTTGCAACTTCTTCATTAACACCACTCATTTCAAACAAAATTCTACCTGGTTTAACTACCGCTACCCAATATTCAGGAGCACCCTTACCAGAACCCATTCTTACTTCGGCTGGCTTCTTTGAAACTGGCTTGTCTGGAAATACTTTAATCCAAATATTTCCGCCTCTTTTTATATATCTTGTCATAGCACGTCTTGCAGCCTCAATTTGATTTGCTGTAAGCCATGTACTACCTATTGCTTGTAATCCGTATTCACCATAAGCAAGTGTATTACCCTTTTGGGCTTTACCTTTCATTCTTCCCCTATGTTGTCTACGATATTTAACTCTTTTAGGCATTAACATAATCTTGTTTCCTCCTTGAGATAATAATCTTATCTATCGTTATTTCTATTATTAGGACGTCTTCTTCTGTTTTTTCTGTTGTTTTGGTTTGGTTTTTTTATCTTTGGTTGTCTTGGAGCTTTTTCTCCTGGAAGAATTTCTCCTCTATTAATCCAAACTTTACATCCTATTTTACCGTATTGTGTATCTGCTTCTGCAAAACCGTAGTCAACATCTGCTCTTAGTGTTTGAAGAGGAACTTTACCTTCGTTGTATCCTTCGCTTCTAGCCATATCAGCTCCACCAAGTCTTCCAGATACTTGAGTTTTTATACCTACAGCTCCAGCTCTCATTGTTCTTTGAACTGCTTGTTTCATTGCACGTCTGAATGTTATACGGTTCTCAAGTTGTGCTGCAATGTTTTCTGCAACTAATTGTGCATCAACATCTTGGTTTTTAATTTCTTCTACATTGATGATTACTCTTTTGCCTGTAGCTATTTTCTCAACTTTGTTTTTAAGTTCTTCTACTCCAGAGCCACCTTTTCCTATAACCATTCCTGGTTTTCCTGTGTAGATAGATATTTTGATGTTGTTTACTGCTCTTTCAATTTCAATATCAGAAATTCCTGCATCATAAACTTCTTTTTTGATTAATTTTCTTATTTTATGATCTTCAACTAAAAGATCAGAAAAGTCTTTTTTTTCTGCAAACCACTTTGAGTCCCATTCTTTTATAACTCCAACTCTAAAGCCTTTTGGATTTACTTTTTGACCCATATTATGCCTCCTCTGTTTCTAATTCTGTAAGAACTACACCTATATGAGATGATCTCTTAAGGATTGGATAAGCTGCACCCTTAGCTTTAGGTCTCCATCTTTTCATAGTTGGAGCATCATTAGCGAAGGCTTTTTTTACAAATAAGTTATCTCTTGATAATCCATTATTATTCTCAGCGTTTGCTATTGCACTTTTTAGCACATCTGAAAGTAGTTTAGCACCTTTTTTGTTAGTAAATCTAAGAATTGTAAGTGCTTCATCTACTTGTTTACCTCTAATTTCTCTGCATATATAATTAACTTTAAGAGGAGATATTCTTACATATTTAGCTGTTGCTTTGACTTCCATTTATACTCTCCTAACTTAATCTTGATTTTAATTCAGTTGCTTTTTTAGCATGGCCTCTGAATGTTCTTGTTGGAACAAACTCTCCAAGTTTGTGGCCTACCATGTCTTCTGTTATATAGATTGGCACGTGTTTTCTACCATCGTGAACTGCTATAGTATGTTCTACAAATTCTGGAAATATTGTTGAACGTCTTGACCAAGTTTTTATAACCTTTTTGTCATTTTTTTCATTTAAAGCTTCTACTTTTTTCATTAAATGTTCATCGACAAAAGGTCCCTTTTTTAAAGATCTTGCCATTAAATCCCCCTATTTTTCGTTTCTTCTTCTTACAATGTATTTAGAAGATTTGTTTTTCTTTTTTCTTGTTTTAAGACCAAGTGCTGGTTTACCCCATGGTGTAGATGGTGCTGGTCTACCTACTGGTGTTCTACCTTCACCACCTCCGTGTGGATGGTCTACTGGGTTCATTGCTGATCCTCTTACATGTGGTCTTTGACCCATATATCTAGTCTTACCAGCCTTACCTACTCTTACAAGTTCGTGTTCTATGTTTCCAACCATCCCGATTGTAGCTTTACAATTGTTGTGGATTAGTCTTGTTTCACCACTTGGTAATTTAACTGTTGCAAATCTTCCTTCTTTAGCCATAAGTTGAGCAGAAACTCCCGCACTTCTTACTAGGATTGCTCCTCTTCCAGCCTTAAGTTCGATATTATGAATCATTGTACCTACTGGGATATCTTTAAGCTCAAGTGCATTACCTGGCTTGATATCAGCTTCGGATCCACTTTCTACAACATCTCCTACTTTAAGATTTCTTGGAGCAAGAATATATCTTTTTTCTCCATCAGCATATGATAGTAGGGCAATATTTGCTGATCTATTTGGATCATATTCTATTGCTTTTACTGTTGCTGGTATATTATCTTTATTTCTTTTAAAATCAATAATTCTATATTTTCTCTTAGCTCCACCACCTCTATGGCGAACTGTAATTCTACCAGTATTGTTTCTACCACCCTTTTTCTTTAAATCGGTAAGTAAAGATTTTTCTGGTTGTTTTTTTGTAATCTCATCAAATGTCAAAACAGACATATTTCTGTGTCCGTTTGAAGTTGGTTTAAGTTTTCTTATAGGCATTTAAATCCTCCCTACATTCCGTCGAAGTATTCAATTGCTGCAGAATCTTCAGTTAAAGTAACATAAGCTTTCTTCCAATCTGCTTTTTTACCATAACCATATCTAGTTCTAACTTTTTTACCAGTAAAGTTTAAAGTTCTCACTTTTTCTACTTTTACTCCGTCAAAGATAGATTCAATAGCTTCTTTGATTTCTGCTTTGTTAGCATTTTTGTCTACTTCAAAAGTGTATTTATTATCTTCAAGTAATTCCATACTTTTTTCAGTAATTATTGGTCTTTTTACTATATAGTAAGGTGACTTCATTATTTAAATACCTCCTCAAGTTTTGCAATTGCATCTTTTGTAATTACAAGTTTATCATGTCTTAATAAATCATATACATTGATTAGGTTTGCTTTTTCTACATCAACACCTTCAATATTTCTAAATGATTTATAAATTTTGTCATCATTTTCTGCTATAACAACATAGGCTTTACTATTTGCATCTATGTTATTTAAGATTGTTTTTGCTTCCTTAGTTTTGTATGAATCAAGTTTTAAGTCATCTAAAACAACCAATTCATTTTCATTAACTTTTGAAGTTAAAACTGAGTAAAGAGCTTTTCTTCTCATTTTCTTAGGAATTTTGTAGCTATAGTCTCTTGGCTTTGGTGCAAATACAATTCCACCGCCTGTATAATGAGGAGCTCTTATAGATCCTTGTCTAGCTCTACCTGTTCCCTTTTGTCTAAATGGCTTTCTTCCACCACCTCTTACTTCTGCACGAGTCTTAGCGGATTGTGTGCCTTGTCTTTTATTAGCTAGTTGGTTTTTAACTGTGTCATAAACAGCATTTTCAGCGATTTCTGCTGCGAAAAGAGTTTCGTTTAACTCGATTTCACCAACATTTTCTCCCTTAATATTTAAAACTTCTACTTTAGGCATTTATTCCTCCTTATTATAGGCTCTTTGTAGCTTGTTTAACTTGAACAAGTCCACCTTTTGGTCCTGGAACAGCGCCTTTAACTAGGATGTAGCTGTCTTCTGTATTAACCTTAACAATTTTTAGGTTTTGAACTGTCACACGTTCATTACCCATCTTTCCAGAGCCTTTTCTACCTTTGAACACTCTAGCTGGGTCAGAACCTGCAGCTCTTGCACCTGCTACTCTGTGTGATTTAGAACCGTGGCTTGCTGGTCCTCTTCCATAGTTCCATCTTTTTATGGCACCTTGAGTTCCTTTACCTTTTGAAGTGGCTGTAATATCAACCAATTCACCTTCTTTAAAGATATCTACTGATATTGTTTCCCCAGGATTAAGTTCTGATTTTTCATCAAGTCTTATTTCCTTTAAGAATCTCTTGTAAGAAACTTCTGCTTTGTCAAAGTGTCCTTTAATAGGTTTTTTAACATTTTTTTCTTTTTTGTTTAAATATCCAACTTGGATAGCATTGTAACCATCAACATCTTCTGATTTCACTTGTGCTACTACATTATCATCAGCCTTAAGTACAGTTACAGGTGTCACTATGCCATCTTCGTTGATGACTTGAGTCATGCCTATTTTTGTTGTAAATATACTCTTCATTTGAGTACCTCCTTAATTACAGCGGATTGATCCAAAATATTTTGGAAAATCTTCAATCATTCTAATTACAGTTTTATCTCTATATCAACACCAGCTGGTAGATTTAATTTCTTTAAAGAATCTAAAGTCTTTGCATTTGGTCCAATGATGTCGATTAATCTTTTGTGTGTTCTTTGTTCAAACTGTTCTCTTGAGTCTTTGTATTTGTGAACCGCACGAAGAATTGTTATTATTTCTTTCTCTGTTGGCAATGGGATTGGTCCACTTACTTGTGCTCCTGATCTTTTTACCGCTTCTACGATTTTTTCTGCTGAGCTATCAATTATTTCATGATCATATGCTCTTAGTCTAATTCTTATCTTTTGATTAGCCATTTTTCCTCCTTTTGATGTGCCACCCATCCGGGCGTTTAATTATATTTGGAAAGCACTAGAGATTCTTCTCTAGCTTGCTTGGTGAAAATTACCTTCCACATCTGGCCTAAGTGTGAAAGCAACCTCCCACTTCATAGCACTTGAATATAATACAACAAATTCTAGAAAAAATCAAATATTTTGTTATTTTTCTAATATTTTTTAATCTCTTTAGAATCTACCATATCAATCTTTTCTATTATATATTGTTTTTAATTTTTTTTCAAATTATTTTTCAATTTTTTTCTTTTATTTTTTAATCTAATAAATTTTCTTTCCTTTTATATTATATGGATATATAGGCATTAAAAATTCATTATATAAGTAGATATTTATACTAATATATCAAGTTCTCCAAAATATTCTTTTTTAGTATAAAAATTTCCTTTTTATCTACTTTTATAATACCCTCATCCATCATTTTAGAAAGTTCCCTAGAAAGTGACGGTCTTGTTGTTGAAAGAAAGTCTGCAAGCTCTTCTCTGGTCTGATTTAATATTACCTTATTATCCTTTTCTTCAAGTAATAGGAAATTTCCTATCTTTTGTCTTAAAGTAAATTGAGTATTGATTTGATTTTTTTGACTAAGGACAAGACACTTTTTACTAAGTAGGTCTATATAATTTAGTAAAAATGACTTGGGCATAGCTTTATTAATTATATTTCTAAAATTTTTTATATGAAAAACTTTAGATTCTTTTTGGCAAAATGCCGAAAAGTCATACGGAACCTTAAGATAAGCGTAGACTTCTCCAAAAATACCTTTATTATTAAAGGTTTGAATTATTGATCTTTTTCCATTCGAATCAAATTTTGCAACTAAAATTGACCCCTCCTTTAAGTAATAAAGATCGCTTTTAATCTCTCCTTGCTCAAATATATAAGAATCTTTTGGATATCTTACTTCTACTATATCTATATTATCTTCTAAAATCTTAAGATCATCTTGACTTAAGTTTTTAAAAAGTGGTATTTCTCTTAAATTCATTTTTCACCTCTGATATTTTTTACCCAATTCAAGACTAAAACACTAAAATTAAACACTAGTATTTTTTCAAAAACCTTTAATAATCTTTTGTATTTTAAAAGCTTAATAATGGACTAAAATATTCCATTATATTTTTATTCTTTATTGAAATATTCTTCAGCTAGCAAACTATACATCGAAGCATCAACTATTCCTTTGTTACTCCAATCAGACTTCCTTAATGTGCCCTCAAAGGTCAATCCAGATTTTCGCATTACTTTTCCAGAATTTGGATTATTGGGATCATGCTGTGACTCAATTCTTTGGACCTTAACTTGCTCAAATAGAAAAGGAATAATAGCTTTTAGAGCTTCACTAGTAATGCCTTTATTCCACCATTTACTTCCAATTACATATCCAATATGAACCATATTTGTTTTTTCATTCATATCTACAACAGAAATCGAACCAATTGGTTCACAAATTTCTTTTAATACAATTGCCCGCTGATAGAATTTCTTATTTTTATAACTAGATATCCAATCTTCAATTACTCTCTTTGTAATAATTTTATCTTCATGCCTTGTCCACCTTAAAAATTCAGTCACCTTATCATCATGTGTCCAATTCTTATAGGCAAACTCTACATCATCAATATTGAATTGTCTTAACAGTAGACGATTTGTCTCAATTACAACTGTTCCTTTATGTTCCATAAAAACTCCTTAAATCTATTCCATCTTACTAATAAGAACATTTTGAATCTATCTTATAACATTTCTAGGATTTTTAATACATTATATCTTATTCATTTTTCTTGAGCATATTTCTTATGAAATGTTATATATCTTTGTCAACTTACACTTAATAATATTTAAAGATAAGTTAAGGAGCATTATTGATAATTTTCCTTCCTTATTTATATTCTATGAGGGAAATCTTTTGATAACATTATATTTTTATTTTTCTTTTAGAAATTGTACCAAAATTTATTTAAAAACTTGTATAACTATTTTATAAGAGGAATTGTCAAGACAACTTTAAAGCCACCTAATTTACTATGACCAATTGATACTTTTCCCTTATGACCTTCAATGATTTGTTTAACAAGTTTCAAGCCTAAGCCATGTCTTTGCTCTTTTAAATTATTGTCACAAACCATGTAGTGAGGTGTATTTTTAAGTGTTTCTAATTGTTCATCAGAAATTCCAATACCATCATCTTCAACACAAATATTACAATAATCTTCATCTTTACTCATAGACACATAAATTGTACAACCACATTCATTATGAGTGATACTATTTTGTATTAGATTGGAAATAGCTCGCTTCAAAAGATTTTCATCAGCATAAACTAAGCACTTGTTAAGCTCTTGTCCACTTATCCATTTAATTGGATACTTGTCGTCTATATCTATATTCATAAAATCTACTACTATTTGTCTGACAAGCGCAACAATCTTAAGTTCTTTTTTCATAAGAGGCTGCATATTATATTCAAGTTTAGAGGCAAGGTTAAGATCACTTATCAAATTTTTCATCCTATTACTATGTTTCACTATTGCTGATGCTTTCTTTTGAACTTCTTTCGGAAGATTAGGGGAATTTTCTAATTGTCCTGCATATCCCATTACCATAGATAGAGGAGTTCTGATATCATGCGATACACCAGCAATCCAATTTATTCTTGCCATTTCTCTCTTTTTCAACTGTTGCTTTTGTTCTTGTAAGATTGTGGAAGTTCTATTTATATTAGTAGATATTTCAGAAAGTAGTCCTTTTTCTTGAATATTGACTACTTTTCCTAAAGATAATTTCTGAATACCTTTAATAATTGAGTCAATTGATTTTATTAGCTTTAAATTTATCAATACATATAGCATGAGCATCAGTAAAATATTTATAATAAAAAAACTTATAATTATTCGAGGCATGTCAGAAATAAAGTTATATTTCCAAGTTGGACTAGTATGTTTCCAAAAACTTTCCGCTGGAAATCCTATCACTACAAGACCATCTTTGTTTGCTCCAGTATAAGTAGGATACCCATTAAGGTATCCAATGCTTAAATTAGAAATATCAGATAATGCATACTTAGTTGGAATTGTGCTTGGAAGCTTATTGTTATGCCAAATCATTTCAGATGTATCGTTATCAATCAAAATAGCCCAAGCATTGCTTTTTTCTAATTTTTCAGATATGTCTTTATCAAGGACATAAGTTCCTTGTTTAGAAAAGTGTAATGAATTTGCTGTTTCTTCAGCTATTTTATAAGGAGATGAATCCACATCTGGTATATACTTAAACATTATGGCTGAAAATATTAGAAGATTAATCAAGAAAAATAGAAAGCCACTCAAAACTAGTAAGCCGACAAATCGCTTAATGAGTTTATATACATCATTCATATTATATGTTCTCCACTTTTAGCTTATAGCCCAATCCTTTTACAGTTATTAAGGAAACAGGCTTTGAAGGGTTAAGTTCGATTTTTTCTCTAATTCGTCTTATATGTGCCATTAAAGAATTTTCATATCCATATATAGCATCACCCCATGCTGCTTCGCAGATACCATCAATCGTTACTATACGTCCTGCATTACGGTATAGGATAGATAAAATTTCATATTCTTTTGCAGTCAGAGGAATAATTTCATCATCTTTTATAATCTCAGCTTTTGCAAAATCAATTTGACTATTTTTCAACTGAACAAGTGGGTTTTCTTCTTTGTAACTTCTTCTCAAAATCGCCAATACACGAAACACAAGCTCTTTAGGTAGAAAAGGTTTGACTATATAATCGTCGGCACCCAAGTCGAAACCTTTAAATTTATCCTCATCTTCTCCACAAGCAGTAAGAAATAAAATAGGAAAATTATTGATTTCTTTTAAATCTTTCATCAAATCAAATCCATTTCCATCAGGAAGCATAATATCAAGTATTGCTAATTCTGGTTGATTCTTTTTTGCACAAGTGATTGCATCTTTTATATTTTTAGCTGTGCTAACACAAGTAAAACCATATTCTTCAAGAATAGAAGAAACCATCTCTAAAATTTCAATTTCATCATCAACAAGCAGTATGCGTTTTTTTAACAAATAATTATCCTTCATAGTAACATCTCCATTTAAATTATTTTAAATTATATCATATATTTTTAGTTTATTAAAAAAGTAAGGTAGATTTAAGGTAGAAAGAATGTTATTGCAAGGTAGATGACTTAATATAAATATAAGAAAAAACGAAAGGAAATTTTATTATGGATTATATTATAACAACAAAAATGTTAACAAAAAAATACAAATCATTTGTAGCCGTCGACGATATTTCGATTCATATTAGAAAAGGTAGTATATATGGATTTCTCGGTCCTAATGGAGCAGGAAAATCAACAACTATGAAAATGCTTTTGGGATTGGTATTTCCTACAAAAGGAAGTTTTACAATTGATAAAAAACACTTTCCAAAAGATAGAGTCGCTATTTTAAAAGAAATAGGTTCTCTTATTGAATCACCATCCTATTATGCAAATCTAACAGGCAGAGAAAACCTTGATATTATCCGCCGTATTTTAGACTTACCAAAAAGTGCCGTTGATGATGCATTAGATCTTGTTAATCTAACTGAATTTTCTGATAGACTTGCCAAAAAATATTCTTTTGGAATGAAACAAAGATTGGGAATAGCTGGAGCCTTAATCGGTAGACCACCAATCCTTATTTTAGATGAGCCTACAAATGGTCTTGACCCTGCAGGAATTCATGAAATTAGAAATTTAATTAAATCTTTGCCAAAATTATATGATTGTACAGTACTTATTTCTTCACATATGCTATCTGAAATTGAATTAATTACAGATGATATTGGTATTTTAAATCATGGAAGATTACTTTTCGAAGGATCTCTTGATGAGCTTCGAAAAAAAACAATATCATCAGGATTTAAAACAGGAAATTTGGAGGAGATGTTTTTATCCATGGTTGATGAGGATAATCTCACTAGAAAGCAAAGGAATATGTTATGAAAGCTTTATGTATTGAACTAAGAAAAGAAAAAAGAAGCAGTATTATACCTTTGATGTTATCAGTTGGTATCTTTGGAGCCTTGTATGCTATTGTAAATTTTATGGTTAGGAAAGATAGTTTACTAAATTTACCATTGGCACCTATGGATGTGCTTTTAACCCAACTATATGGAATGATTATGGTAGTGAATATGTTTGGTATAGTTGTTGCGACTTCTACGATTTATAATATGGAATTTAGAGCTTCTGCTATAAAGAAAATGCATATGCTCCCTATTAGTGTTTCTAAAATATTTCTTAGCAAGTTTTCTATTTTGACTTTTATGCTATTTTTTGCTGTGGTATTACAAAGTTTAGCTCTCGCAAAAATTGGTGTGACCGATCTACCAGAAGGAACTTTTAAGGTTAAAACACTTTTAGTTTTTTCAATATATACCTTTATAACATCTATGCCGGTTTTGTCATTTATGATTTTTATCTCTTCTCGTTTTGAAAATCTTTGGATTCCAATAGGTATTGGTGTATTAGGTTTTTTAAGTGCTATGTCACTTGCTTCATCAAAAATGCCTATATTTTTGCTTAATCCTTTTGTGCTTATGATGAAGCCTGCAGTAGCTACAAGTGCAAAAGTTGATATAGCAATTACTATCATTTCAATTGTTGAATCTCTATCTTTGCTTTTTATTGGTTTATGGACATCCAAGAATCTACCTTATGAATGGGAGGTATCCAAATGAGTTTTTTTGAATTAATCAAAATAGAGCTTATGAAAATTAAACGTGGAAAGATTCTCCTTTTAATTTTTATAGCTCCAATGCTTGTTGTTTTTTCAGGAATAGGAGGATTAAAAAACTATCTTACTCCAGAATTCACAAACGCTTGGGCAGCTATGTTTATACAAAGTGCTTTAGTATATTCTTACTATCTTTTACCCTTTACTATGATTGTTGTCTCAACGTTAATATTTGGTAGAGAAAAATCTAATAATGGAATCTTGAAGATGTTAGCTTTACCTCTTAGTAGACATAGACTCTCTTTAGCCAAGTTTTTTGTTTTGGTATTTTTTCTTATAATAGAGCTTATTGTATTTTTGCTTGTATTTGTACTTGCAGGAATATGGGCAACAAAAAACGCTAATATTGCAGAAACTTTACCTATTCTTTATCTTTTGAATTGGTGTATAAAAATTTTTCTTACGATGTTACCAAGTTTGGCAAGTATATGGGCAATCACTATAATTTTTGATAAAGTAATATTGTCTGTTGGACTAAATATTCTTTTGGTAATTCCAAGTATACTTGTAGCAGCTACTCCACTTAGAATAGTTTATCCATATTGTTATAGTGGTTATTTGGTGTCATGCTCATTATATGATTTTACGTCAACTGGTATAAATAATAATTTTGAATTATTTCCACTTATGCCTATTGCAATTTTTATTTTGGCTTTTGCAATTTTGCTTGCAATAATACAATTTGGAAAAAAAGAAATGAGGTAAAATTTCAATTTATCTTAAACAAACAATACTCATGCAAAAAGTAAAATTACTTTTATACAAAATTTTTCAAGATTAGTAAAGTTCTATTATTAAGAAATTTAATAACAAGGCTATAAGATAAGATTACACAATCTATAAGTTATATAATTAAAAAGGAAGTATAGAAAAATCAAAACTATACTTCCTTTAAGACTGTGTAAAGTTTTGTGTATAGAAACCTCCTGATTAGGGTAAAGAAAAACTAACCAGGAGGAATTTTTATGCCAAGAAAAAGACCGGAAACAAGAAGAAGTAAAATAGCAAAAATGTTAATTGAAGAATATCAGCCTCAAAGTGCACAAGATATTCAAGAAGCACTAAAAGATCTTTTAGGCGATACAATGCAAGAGCTTTTAAAAGCAGAATTAGATGAGCATTTAGACTATGAATATGGTGAAAAACCACTTTCCCTAAATACAAGAAATGGAACAAGTAAAAAAACAGTTAGATCATCTTACGGAAACATAGAATTAAACATACCAAGAGATAGAGAAGGAACATTTGAACCACAATCATTAAAAAAATACGAAAAAGACAT
>NZ_JABVBA010000006.1:0-137032 GCF_013371425.1 Anaerococcus faecalis | reverse complement strand
AAGAAGTTAAGAAGAAAATTGAGGAAGCAAACAAAGACAAATTCCCAGAAGGAACAAAAGTCGAAGTAGGCAAAGATGGAACAGCAACAATCACCTACCCAGATAATTCAGTAGATACTATTAATGGCAGTGATTTAGTAGAAGCAAAAACAGAAGCTGAAAAAATCGATCCATCAATTCCAGAAAAGACAAAAGTCGAAGATAAAAACAACTTAACTGACAAAGAAAAAGAAGAAGTTAAGAAGAAAATTGAGGAAGCAAACAAAGACAAATTCCCAGAAGGAACAAAAGTCGAAGTAGGCAAAGATGGAACAGCAACAATCACCTACCCAGATAATTCAGTAGATACTATTAATGGTAGTGATTTAGTAGAAGCAAAAACAGACGCTGAAAAAATCGATCCATCAATTCCAGAAAAGACAAAAGTCGAAGATAAAAACAACTTAACTGACAAAGAAAAAGAAGAAGTTAAGAAGAAAATCGAGGAAGCAAACAAAGACAAATTCCCAGAAGGAACAAAAGTCGAAGTAGGCAAAGATGGAACAGCAACAATCACCTATCCAGATAATTCAGTAGATACTATTAATGGTAGTGATTTAGTTGAACAAAAAGTCAAAGCTACAGGAAGAGAAGAATCTCCAAAGAGAAGATCTGAAAAATCAGCAATCAAAAATGATTATGTTAAAAAATCTGATAATGTAAAAACAGGAGTAGGATCAGCTACTGGTATAGTTGCAACAATAGCTGCCGCTGTTAGTGGACTTTTTGCATCAAAGAAAAGAAAAAATAAATAAGATTTTTATTAATCTATAATTTTTAAGAAGGTCATATGACCTTCTTTTTTTATATTGAATTACAATTATAAGGAGAATATGTATATAGGATTTTTAGATATTTATGATATAATAATATATATAATTTAATATCTTATAATATGAATAAATAATTTATTGAGTTTCTATAGCCTTATTATAATCAAGGAAAGGAGAGATAGCTGAGCTTGAAAGATTAGAAAATGATTACCAAAGGTTAAAAGAAATTTATGATATAGTAGCCATTACAGACAATATAAATAAAGATAAGATATCAGCTAAAGAAAATAAAAGTTTAAAAAAACTCAAAATACTAAAAAATTTAAGAAAATTAAAGAAGAAATTAAATCAGAAAATATCAAATCTCGTGTAACAAGTATAAGTGCAATCATTGCAATCCTTATAGCGAGTACATTTGCTTTATTTGTTAGCAAAAAAAGAAGAAAATAACATTTACTAAAACCGGGGCCTAAGCTTCGGTTTTTTGTAAAAAATATTTTTTGGGTATAGGTATAATGAAAACTTTAAAGGAGGAATTATGGAAAAAGTATTAGTATTTTTGGCAGACGGCTGTGAAGAAGTAGAAGCTCTTACAGTAGTGGATTATCTTAGAAGAGCTGATATAAAAGTAGATACAGCTTCTATAAAAGATGATCTCAATGTATGTGGCTCTCATGATATTATTATTAAGGCAGATAAGAGAATAGATGAGATAAATAACGATGAATACTCTGCTATTTATATACCAGGAGGTACAAAGGCAGCTGAAAGATTAAGAGATGACGATAGGGTTATTGAAGTTGTAAAAAACTTTGAAAATACAGGAAAAATAATATCTGCGATTTGTGCAGGTCCAATAGTTCTAGATAGGGCAGGTGTATTAAAAAATAAAAAATGTGTATCTTTTCCATCTATAGAAGACGAACTTAAAGATATTGGAGAATATAAAAAAGATGAGTTAGTGGTAGAAGATGGTAATGTTTTAACATCCAGAGGAGCTGCTACAACAATTTATCTAGCTTTAAAATTAGTAGAAAAGATTAAGGGAGAAGAAGCAAAGGAGAACTTAAAACCAACTATTCAACAAAATTTCGTTGAAAAGTATTTTGAATTTAAATATTAATAAAATTTTAAAAGTATATATTAAAATGTCCTCTTAAATCAAAGAGGATATTTTAGTTAAGATGCTTTATTTTTGCTTTCAGCTTATTTGTGATAGGTATAGAGAACTCTAATAAAATACTTAATATTATAAGATTTTTATTTTAATAAATATATGAAATGAAAAATAGTTAATATAATATTATTTTAAATTAAATATATTTGCTATTATATCCTATTACTATATTTTTTAAAGATATATTTATGGATTTAGTGATTTTTCGTCAGATTAGTTTCATATAAGTAAGTTTTTTCATATATTTATTTTATATCTTATTATAGTGTATTTTAGCCAAAATTCTAAATTCTTTTATTACTTAACTTTGTTTTAAAAAAAATCTCTATGTGTTAAAATATAATAATACAAGGGATTTATTTTTTATTTAAGTAAATTAATATAGATGTATGGAGGTATTATGAAAAAGATAGGTAAAGTTTTATTAGCTTTTTTGCTAACTATAGCTGTAGGCTTTACTGGTTTTACTCTGGGCAAAAACTCATCTAATGATAACCCTATGATGAGTGAGGAAAATCAAAAACATATGGCTCAGATGGATGCCATGAAAAAGCTTATAGATGAAAATTTCTTATTTGATTATGATGAGAGTAAGTTATATGATGGATCATTAAGAGGGATGTTTGAAAGTCTTAATGATCCTTATACTTCTTTTTATAGTAAGGAAGAATTTGACAAGCTTATGGAAAGTGTTAATGGAGAATATGCAGGAATTGGTGTAATTGTCCAAGCAAGTGAAGAAGGCTATATTAAGGCTATTTCTGTATTTGATGATTCTCCTGCACAAAAAGCTGGGATAAAATCTGGAGATTACATTACAAAGGTCGGAGATAAGTCTTATAGTGCAAATGAATTAGAAAAGGCAGTAAGCGAGATTAAAGGTGATGTAGGAAGTGAAGTTAAGATTACAGTCCTAAGACTCAAAGAAGATGGAAAAACTGAAGAAATTGAGTTTAATGTAAAAAGAGAAAATGTTAAGATTGATACAGTTGATAGTAAAATCGTAGAAAAAGATGACAAGAAAATTGGCTATATAAAATTAAAACAATTTGAAGAAGTTACAAAGGAAGATTTTGCAAAAGAACTTCAAAGTGTTAAAGCTCAAAATGTAAATGGTATTGTACTTGATTTAAGGAATAATCCAGGTGGAAACCTAGATGTGTGTTTGGCTATAGCTGATACATTTCTTGATGAGGGAGTTATAGTATCTACTGTAGATAAAAAGGGAAAAGAAATAGTAGAAAAAAGCGATAGTGAAGCTGATACTACCCCTATGACAGTGCTTATAAATGAAAATTCCGCTTCAGCTTCTGAAATATTGGCGGGAGTTTTTAAAGATAGAGCTAGGGCTAAGATTGTTGGCAAAACATCATTTGGTAAGGGAATTGTTCAAAAAATTTTCCCATTTGAAGATGGAACTGGTGTAAAGATTACAATTAGTGAATATTTTACACCAAACAAAACTAAAATCCATAAAATTGGTGTAAAACCTGACGTAGAGGTTGATAATGACAAAGACTTTAGCTTAGATATAGAAAATCTTGATAAGGATAAACAGTTTCAAAAGGCCCTAGAGGTCTTATTAGAAGATATAAAGGGATGATAATATGGAAAGCTACAACAGTGAGCAAAGAATTGCAGAGCTTGAAGAGCTTTTGAGGGCTAAGGATATTCCTAATTTAAAGGATTCCCTTAGGAGAACTAATCCAGTAGATATAGAAGAGTTTATGTCAGATCTTGACAATGAACAATCTTTGATTGTCTTCAGATTGCTTAGAAAAGACGATGCAGCAGAAGTATTTGCAGAGCTAAAAAATGAGGGTAAACACAGACTTTTAACCTCTATAACAGATCCTGAAATTGATTCTATAGTTAACGCATTGAACTTCGATGATGTAATAGATACTCTTGAAGAGATGCCAGCGACTGTAGTTAAGAGGATGCTTAAAAACTCTGACGCAGAAACTCGTAAAAAGGTTAATGAATTTTTGCAATTTCCAGAAGATTCTGCCGGAAGCTTGATGACTACAGAATTTGTAGAAGTAAAACCAGAAATGACATGCAAAGAAGTTTTAGATAGGATAAAAAAGGTTGGTTCAACAAAAGTTACTATATATACTTGTTATGTAACTAGTAAGAGAAAGTCCTTACTAGGATATGTTTCACTAAGACTTATTGTAACTAGTGATTCAGATACCAAAGTAAAAGATTTGATGTATGAAGATGTTATTAGTGTAGAAGCCTATGAGGACCAAGAGGAGGTTGCCAAAACTTTTATGAGGTATGGTTTTACTGCTCTTCCTGTAGTAGATAGTGAAAGACGTCTTATAGGAATTATCACAGTAGATGATATCATGGACGTAATGGAACTTGAGGCTACAGAGGACTTCCAAAGAATGGCAGCTATTACTCCAGACGAAGAAGAGTATTCTACAACATCAGCCTTTAAGCTTGCCAAAAATAGGCTTCCTTGGCTTATGTTTTTGATGATATCAGCTTCTTTTACATCAACTATACTCAAGTCAAGTCAACAGGTTATAGAGTCAATTATAGCTCTTAATATGTTTATACCTATGCTTACAGACTCAGGTGGAAATGCAGGAAGCCAATCATCAACTCTAGTTATTCGTGGTATGGCTACAGGTGATGTTGAGCTTAAAGATTGGTATAAGGTGGTATTTAAGGAACTTCAAATAGGACTAATGATAGGTTTAGTTATGGCTATAGTTGCCTTTGGTAAATGTATGTTATTTGATAAGGTAGGTTCTGAAGTTTCTCTTATAGTTGCCCTAACCATATTTATTATTATAGTTATAGCAAAGGTTGTAGGAGCCCTACTTCCTATGGGAGCCAAAAAAATCGGCTTTGACCCAGCCATTATGGCAAGCCCACTTATAACAACTATAGTAGACTCAATTGGTTTATTATGCTACTTTGAAGTTGCAAAAATCATAATGGGTATCTAGGTAAATATTAATTATAAAAATTAGGGGCTGTTGCAAAATTTATTAATTTTGCAACAGCCCCTTTTATTGTATTTATAGATTAATTGTTTTTTTCATTTTCTTTAAGATCTTCTTTTACTTCTTCATTAACAGCTTCTTTGATATTTTTATTATCTATTATTGAAGATTCAATAAGTCTATCAAGTTTTTCTTTTTCCACTTTTCCAAATTCTTCACTATCATCTAGTTTTCTCTTAGTTAGGACATTAATGCCAAATCTTCTTCTCATTTCATGTTTAATTTCTTTTCTTTCATTGAACCATGATAAAACAAGAATTGTAGTAAGGAACATTCCTAAAAATCCTAATATTGGATAAAGAACTGACATAAGTTGTTTAAAACCTAAAAATGATAGGGCAAATCCTATAAGGGTAAAGATAACAAGATTTCTTCTAGATTTATTTTCAGTATCAGAAAATCTTCTTGCAGCAGCATAAAATAAGGATATGGCAGTATTAAATATCATTCCAAATATTATTATTGACATTAACAACCCTAGGTATGGGTGAATTTCCTCTAAAACTATTTGCATAGGTATATCAGAATCTTTTACATTTGGCAGCTGAAAAAATAGGGTGAATCCCACAAGTCCAGTTAGTATTGCTACTAAAAGTCCTCCCAACATTCCACCAATTCCAGCCTTAGCCGAGTTTGTTCTAGATCCGCCTAGTACAAATGCCATTGATATGCCACTCATCATGCATAGACCAAAATAGTTAATTGTAGAAAGCCCTATATTTGGTAGGGGATTAGGAAGTGATTTTCCTAGCGAATTAAGCATATTCCAATTTGGTTTTACTTTAACAAATGTAAAGATTGCTCCGATTATTGCAAAAATAATTATAAGTGGTGTAAAAGCTCCTATAACTTGGGTTACTTTTTCAAAGTCTAGCATTCCAACAAAGATTATAAGTAAGGTACAAATAAGAGCACCAACCCAAGCCTTAAAACCAAATTGTTGTTTAAGATTTGAACCTGCTCCTGCTATCATTACAAATCCCATCAAAAAGCAGTTTACTATAAGGGAAAAGTCCATAAATTTACTCACATATTTATTTGATATTTCATCAAGGACATCAATATGGCTTTCTGCTAAATAATGGCTTCCTAGTTGTAATATAATACCGCCTATAAGTATATGCAAAACGCCGACTATAATAAGTCCAAAAAGTCCTGGTGTGCCAAAGGATATAAAGTATTGCATAAGCTCTTGTCCGCTTGCAAGTCCTGCTCCTGTAAGTACACCTACGTAGGCTAGCATTATACTTATTGTTTTTTTATTCATTTTTTCTCCAGTTCTTAAGTTTTAAGAAAATTGATTAATAACAACTTTCTTGATTTTTTCTTCAATTTCTTCTCTGCTTGGTAAGTCTAATACCTCTGCTGTTGCAGTAGCAGCAGCAACCGCTACCTTATATGCTTCAAGCGGATCACTTGTTCTTACAAATGTTCCAATAAATCCACCTATCATAGCATCACGACAAGATACAGAATTAACTAAATTTTTGATTTCAATTTCTTCAGCTACATAGGAATGTCCATCCCTTGTAAAGAACATGGAACCCTTTTTACCATAGGATACTATAGCATTTTGAGCACCCATTTCTATGATTTTTTTTCCGTATTTATCAATATCTTCTAGAGATTCTATTTTAACATCAAAAATTATACTTAGGTCATCACTATTAGGCTTAACAAGGATAGGTTTTTCTTTTATAACGTCTTTCAAATATTCCGCTGGAATATCAGCTATAAAGTTGGCCCTATTTGCTTTAGCTATAGATACCATTCTTGAGTATATATCATTGTCCAACTTGTCTTTTAAAGGTGGAACAGAGCCTCCCATTATTATAGTATCACCTTCGCCAACCCTTGATAAATAATAAAGAAGTTCATTTATTTCCTCATGGCTTATATATGGCCCCTTAGAATTTATTGTGGTTTCATTTTTATCAAGCAAAAGCTTGATATTTGTTCTGTTAGAGCCTTTTATTTCAACAAAATCAGTCATGATTTTATCTTTTTCTAACCATTCTTCTATAAAAGCTCCTTGATGACCTCCTATAAATCCAGTTGCAATAGTTGGTATGTTAAGTTGATTTAAAACTCTAGAAACATTGATGGCCTTTCCACCAGGAAGGGTAAATTCATTAGAAACGTGATTTTTATCACCAAAATTAAAATTTTCAACTTCTAAAAATACGTCAACTGACGGGTTAAGAGTTACTGTGTATATCATAATTCCTCCATTAACTTTACTTCTATATTAATCATATCCTAAAGTTATAAATTGCTTCTATAATTTCTTCCATATGAAGCCCTCTTGACCCCTTTACAAAGACAAGGCTAGATTTTGTTATTATTTGCTTTAACTTGTCAATTAAATCATCTTTATTTTCAAAATGAAGAGATCTATTTTTTGAGAAGTTTTTAAGGCTTGCCTTGTGCATTTGTTTTGAAAGAGGTCCATAGAATAAAACATAGTCAATTTTTTTAGGATCTATTTCAAGACCTGACTCATAATGAAGTTTTTCTTCATCCTCTCCAAGTTCAAGCATATCTCCTAATACAGCGATTTTGTTCATGTATCCATCAAGTATTCCTGCAAGATTTAGCCCTTCTCTTAAGGATTGAGGATTAGATTTATAGGCATCATTAAGGATATCAAAGCCATTTCTTTGGATAAGTTCATTTCTATTTCCAGTATTACTTGCTTTTAGTAGGCCGTTGTTAATATCTTTGTATGAAAGCTCAAAGATTTTTCCAATCAAAACTGCCAAGGCTGCATTATAAACTTGGTGGGCTCCAAGTAGTGGAACGGTATATTCCTCATCTTTATAGATAAATCTTGTGTAAGTATTTGTAAGACTTAAAGATTTAACCTTAAAATCGACATCATCATTTTGACCAAAAGTTAGGACTTTTTGTGATAGCTTATAGTTTGGAAATACCTTTTTTAGGATTTCGTCATCACCATTGTAGATAAATAATCCATCTTCTTTTAAACCTTCTATTATTTCAAACTTAGCTTTTGCAATGCCTTCTCTTGTTTTAAGTTTAAGAAGATGGGCATCACCTATATTTGTTATAGCTGCTATATCAGGTCTTGCAATGTTTGTAAGAAGAGATATTTCTCCAAAATCATCTGTACCCATTTCTACAACTCCTATCTCAGTATCATCTGAAAATGATAGGATAGTTCTTGGTACACCTATTTCATTATTTAGGTTGCCATGAGTTTTTTCAACTCTGTACTTTTCTGATAATACTGCATGTATTAGGTTTTTGGTTGTAGTTTTTCCATTTGAACCTGTAAGGGCAATTATTGTTATATCAAGTTCATTCCTATAAGCTTTGGCTAAGTCTTGGAGAGCTTTTTTTGTATCATCTACTATGCAATATGGAATAGTGACTGACTTTGGAACCTTGAAATTTTTATCTATCAAAAAGCAAGGAGCTCCAGCTTTTTCACATTCTTCTATAAAGATTCTACCATCAAATTTTTCACCAACTATGGGTATATAAAGATTTCCATTTTGTATAGTTCTAGAGTCTATAGAAACTCCTCTAATAATAACATCAGAAGATGATGGATCTGAAATTTCTCCACCAAGCATCTTACAAATGTGACCTAGCGTTCTTTCAATCATTTAAAACTCCTTTTTTATATCTTTTAAAACCTTCATCTATAAGTAGGTCTAAAACTTCTGTAAAATTTAGGCCAAAGGAAATTTCACAAAGTCTTGCAAAAAATGATGAAGGTGTGAAACCTGGGAAGGTATTTATTTCATTTATAAAGAAGTCATGGTCTCTATAAAATATGTCAACTCTTGCAAATCCTTCACAATCACAAGCCTTATAGCATTTTATTGCAAAGTCTTTAAGCCTTTTTTCATCATCTTCATCCATTTCATAAGGAAGGGCTTCTTTGGTAGACTTATCAAAGTATTTGGCATCATAGTCTAGAAATACATGGTCAGTTGTATAGGCACCTGGTCTACTTGCTTTAGGGTTAATATCTCCAATTACTGCGATTTCAACTTCTTGACCTAGAATAGCCTCTTCAACAAGAATTTTTTCATCATATTTTAGTGCTTCTTTTCCATATTCTTTTAAATCTTCAATATTTTCTGCCTTATTTACTCCTACTGATGAACCATTGGCAGAAGGTTTTACAATCATAGGAAATTTTATATATTCTACACATTTTTTTATAAAATTGTCATCAAAAGAATCTTTTTTTGCATAAAGGTATCTTGCCTGTGATAATTTGTTTTTTTCAAAAATATCATTAGCTGTAACCTTATCCATACATACTGATGATGATAAAAGACCATTTCCAATATAAGCAACATCAAGACAGTCTAAAAAACCTTGAATAGTTCCGTCTTCGCCATATGTTCCATGGATACATGGAATTATCATCAATTTATCCTTATCAAGGTCTTTTATATCTAATAAGAAATCAGAGATTGATTCAATAAGGTTATCTTTACAATCCTTAACTAAGTCAAATTCATCATCTGTTTCATAAAAGTCAAAAGCTTTTGAAAAACATCCTTTTTTGTTAACATAAACAATTTTTAGTTTATATTTGTCCTTGTTTAAATTTTTTGAAATGTTGAGGGCACTCCTTAGGGAAATATCATGCTCACTTGAAGGACCTCCACATAATAAATAAGTATTAATCATATATCTCTCCACATTAATTTTATATAAAAATTTTACTACATATTAGAATATAGGGCAAATAAAAGACTTATGGGAGATTCAACTTTGTCAGATGCTTTTATATTTTAGTCAATACTAGTATAGTATTGGTAGGAATTAGGAGGTAATATGGAATATAAAGATTTAGAACCAAAAGAAGTATTTCATTGGTTTGGAGAAATATCCAAAATACCAAGAGAAAGTGGAAATGAAAAGGAAATATCAGATTTCCTAGTAAACTTTGCTAAAGAAAGAAACTTAGAATATTGGCAAGATGATGTCTTAAATGTTTTTATAAAAAAAGAAGCAAGTCCAGGTTATGAAGATTATCCTTCAGTATTGCTTCAAGGTCATATGGATATGGTGGCTGTGAAAGAAGATGGATCAGATCATGACTTTAAAAAAGATCCAATCAAACTTTTACTTGATGGACAATGGCTTACAGCAGAGGCTACAACACTTGGAGCAGACGATGGGATAGCTTTAGCCTTTGCCCTTGCTATCTTAGATGATGACAAGATAGAACATGGTCCAATTTCAGTTCTCATAACTACAGGTGAGGAAACATCAATGGTTGGTGTTAATAACTTAGATACAGATAAACTAGAAAATCCAAAATATCTATTAAATATAGATAGTGAAGAAAATGGAATTCTCACTGTAGGATGTGCTGGGGGAATGGATATAGAATTTTCATTTGATAAAGAATATGAAAAATCTGATGGAGACTTTGTAGAAATTGAACTAAAGAATTTCCAAGGCGGTCACTCAGGAATGGAAATTGATAAGTATAGACTAAATGCTATTAAAGGACTTTTCCGTATGATAGATAGTCTAGAAGATGTAAGAATTGCAGAAGTTTCAGGTGGAGTTAAGAGAAATGCTATACCATCCCAAAGTAGGGCTATAATAGAAGTTAAAAACCTTGATAAATCTCTTAAAAAGTTAGAAGAAGTAAAAGAAGAAATTCTTCATGAATATAAAGGTTCTGATCCAAAGGGTGAGATAAAAATTAAAAGTGTAGAAAAGAGAAGTAAAGTTTTATCAAAGGATTTATCTCAAAGAATGACAGATGCAGTATTAGCAGTATCTGATGGAGTTGTCAAAAAATATAAGGGCTCTCTTGTAACAAGTTCAAACCTTGGTCTTATTGATGAAGATGAGGATAAGATTATTTTTATAGTACTTACTAGAAGTGAAGTTACATCAGCAAAAAGAGCAAGACGTGACCAAATTAAAAAGCAAGTTAAAGTCTATGGGGCAGAACTATATTGTCACAATGAATATCCTGGATGGGAAAGAGAAGACAGTATATTACTTGAGAAAATGATTAAAACATGGAAGGACTTATTTGGATACAATCCAAAAGTTCTAACAACTCATGGTGGACTTGAGTGTGGACTTTTAAAACAAGATTTAAAAGATACCCAAATGGTATCATTTGGTCCAGAGATTGAAGGTGCTCATTCTACAGATGAGAGGCTTAATATAGAATCTACTAAAAATAACTATAAATTCTTATTAGAATTATTAAAAAGATTAGATTGATTTATAAATGGATAAAATAAAGAGGGATAATGACCCTCTTTATATTTATTTTGCGAAAATATATAAAAAAGTTTTGTCAAATATTTTTTTAGTGATATAATAATTTCTAGAAAAGATTACAAATGATAGTATATAGGCTGAGTTATTTTATACATTAATGCAAGAAAGATTTTGTAAAATCGTTTGCTATTGTTTTTATTATAAAAACGTGTATAATAATAACTAAAGAATCTATTATATAAACAAAGTCTAAGATTATACTATTTTGAAATAGCAACGAATTAATGGAGGAATTATGTACGAGGAAAAAGTCACGCTTGTAAATGAAATCGGTTTACACGCTAGACCTGCATCAATCTTTATTAGAGAAGCAGTGAAACATGCTTGTGATATAAATGTTGAAAAAGATGGCAGATCTTATAATGCTAAATCTATTATGTCTGTACTTTCTATGAGTGCTGGTAAGGGTGATGAGATTACTATAAAAGCTCAAGGAGAAGGTGAAAAAGAAGCTGTTCAAGCTTTAGTTGATTTAGTTGAAAATGAATTAAGCGATTATTAGTTGAAATATAGTTTAAATAAAATAAAATACTTATTATAAGAGAACACTTTTATAAAAAGTGTTTTTTTTTGCTAGAAAAGGAGGGCTTATGAAAATAAAACTTTTGTTTACAAGTGACCTTCATGGCTATATTTTCCCTACTGACTATATTAGTAAGGAAGAAAAAAACATTGGCCTAAGTAAACTTTCTACTATTATTGAAGAAGAAAAAGATGAGAATACACTCTTAATAGATTTGGGTGATTTTATTCAAGGATCAGTCCTTGCTGAATATGTATATGAAAGTTCAAATATATCATATCTTGCAAATATTCTAAATACTATTGGATATGATATAGGAGTTTTAGGAAATCATGGTTTTAACTATGGTAAAGACTATGTAAAGAAATATATGAAATCCTGTAACTTTCCATACCTTTGTGCAAATATCAAAGAAAATGGCAAAGATTTTGCAAAAGAGTATGAGGTAATTGAAAAAAATGGAATAAAAATTGGTATTATTGGGCTTTCAACGCAGTATATAAAAAATTGGGAATTAGAGGATAATATCAAGGACCTTTTTTTTGAATCAGCCTTTGAAAAGGCAAAAGAGCTTTCAGAAAAATTAAGAGATAAGGTAGATATTTTAGTAATAGCTTACCATGGAGGTTTTGAAAAAGATCTTGAAACAGGGGAGATAAGTGATACTAATATCGGAGAGAATGAAGGGTATAAAATCTTAAAGGAAATTCCAGGAATTGATGTAATTCTTACAGGCCATCAACATAGAAAATTATCTCAAATAATTGATGATGTAGCTGTTTGTCAGCCAGGCTATAGAGGAGAGTTTTTGGGAAAGGTTGAGATTTTACTTGATGATGATAAAAACATTATAAATAAAGAAGTATCTTTAAAAGACACAAGGTTTGTAGAAGAAAACAAGCTTATAAAAGAGAAATATTCCTATATAGAAGAGTCGATGGCAGATTGGTTAAATGAAGAATTGGGGGTAGGAGATGACCTTAGAATTTTAGATACAAATTATGCAAGATTTCATGGACATCCTTATCCTAATTTTGTAAATAAGGTTCAACTAGAAAATTCAGATGCTGATATTTCTTCTACTTCCATATTTCTTATGGAGGCACCTGGACTTGGCAAAAATATTACAAGAAGGGATATACTAAACAACTATCCTTTCAATAATACTCTTGCAGTAATTGAAATTAATGGAAGAGAGCTTAAAGAGGCTCTTTGCTTAAATTCGATGTACTTCATTAAGAAAAATGGAAACTTTGAGGTAAATGAGTCCTATCTTAAACCTAAAATAAAATGCTACAATTATGATTTTTATTATGGTATAGAATATATTTATGACTTAAATAAATCGCTCAATCAAAGACTAGTAAGCTTAAAATATAAGGGAAAAGAAGTAAAAGATGATGACAAATTTAAGCTTGTTACTAACCAATATAGGGCCTTGGGTGGAGGAGATTATTGGATGTTTAAGGGAAAAGAGATTATTTATTCTGTAGATAAGCCCATAAATAGGATGTTAATAGATTATGTTAAAAGAGAAGATTATATAAAAGCAGATAGGAAAATTAATTTCAAATTTATAAGATAAATGTTAAAATTTCAAGTTTTGACAATTCATACTAAAGTAGTATACTTTATAATGTATAAAGCTGGTAAAAATGGTATAATTTAACAGAAATATTATATTTATGAAAATATAGGAATATTTGTTTTTTCTTAAACTTATTTAAAGAGGTATTAAATGAAAGAATTATTAAAAGTTGAAAATTTACATGTTTCAGTAGATGATACTGAAATATTAAAAGGAATAGATTTAAAGGTAAATGCAGGTGAAGTTCATGTGATTATGGGTTCAAATGGGTCAGGTAAATCTACCTTAATGAATGCTATCATGGCAAATCCGATTTATGATGTAACAGAAGGAAAAATTTATTTTGAAGGTGAAGACATTACAGACCTTACAACAGACAAGAGAGCAAAAGCTGGAATTTTTATGTCCTTCCAATCACCAGATGCAATTTCAGGTGTTAGGCTTGGAGATTTCTTAAAACAAGCCAAAGAAGAAGTTACAGGAAAAAAACCTTCAATTTTAGGCTTTAACAAGGAATTAAAGAAGGAAATGGAAGAATTAAAACTTTCTGAAGAATATGCTTATAGATATGTAAATGTTGGATTTTCAGGAGGAGAAAGAAAGAAGTCTGAAATCTTACAACTTAAAATCCTAAATCCAAAACTTGCTATGCTCGATGAGACAGACTCAGGTCTTGATGTTGATGCGGTAAGGATAGTAAGCGAAGGAATTAAAAATTATTTATCAGAAGATAATGCAGTTATAGTAGTAACTCACCACAATGAGCTTTTAGCAAATATCGACGTAGACTATGTTCATGTTCTTAAAGATGGAAAAATTAAATACACATCAGATGCATCATTAATGGAAAAAATTGAAAAAGAAGGATATGAGTGGGTTTAATATGACAGAAAAGAAATTTGATGAATCAAGCTTTAAGGATATAGATAGGGGTATCTATGATGTTATTGATAAGTTTGAATACTCTGATATATCTGATAAGGGTTTAAATAGAGAAATTGTGGAGCAGTTATCAAGAAAGAAGAATGAACCAGAGTGGATGCGTAAAAGAAGACTACAATCACTTTTAATTTTCGAAAAAACAGCAAATCCACTATGGGGACCAGACCTATCTGAGCTTAATATAGAGGATATAACAACCTATGTTAAGCCTAAAACTGATAAAAAGGACAATTGGGATGCCCTACCTAAAGAGATAAAGGATACATTTGATAGGCTTGGAATACCTCAAGCGGAGCAAGAATCTCTTGCAGGTGTAGGTGCTCAATATGATAGTGAGGAAGTTTATCACTCAATTCAAAAACATTTATCAGACCAAGGTGTAATTTTTACAGACTTTGATACGGCTTTAAAAAAGCATGAAGACATAGTTCATAAATATTTTCAAAGAGCAATTCCACCAACACTACACAAGTATGCAGCTTTACATGGAGCAGTTTGGTCAGGTGGATCTTTAATTTATGTTCCAAAAGGAGTAAATGTAGACATACCACTTCAATCCTACTACAGACTTAACGCTCCTGGAGCAGGACAATTTGAACATACCATGATAATTGCAGAAGAAGGTGCAAAAGTTCATTTTATAGAGGGATGTTCTGCACCAAGGTACAACGTAGTAAATCTACATGCAGGTAGTGTAGAGATTTTTGTTCACAAAGATGCAGATGTTAGGTTTTCTACAATAGAAAACTGGTCTAGAAATATGTATAATCTAAATACAAAAAGAGCTATAGTGGAAGAAAATGGTAAAGTTGAATGGATATCAGGTTCGTTTGGTTCAAAAGTATCCATGCTTTATCCTACAACTGTTCTTAATGGAGAAGGAGCTAGGGCAGAGTATACAGGAATTACATTTGCATCAGATGGACAATATATAGATAATGGTTGTTCAATGATTCATAACGCACCAAACACTTACTCTACAGCCCTTACAAAGTCTATAACTCAAGGAAGTGGTAAGTCTATGACAAGATCATATGTAAAAATCGGTAAAAAAGCAAAGGGTTCAAAATCTACTATAGATTGTGAAAACTTAATGCTTTCACGAGAGTCTAAGTCTGATACAATACCAACTCTTGATATAAGAAATGATGAAGTGGACTGTGGTCACGAAGCAAAAATTGGCTCTTTAGACCAAAAACAAATATTTTACCTAATGAGTAGGGGTATTCCAGAAAACGAGGCTAAGTCCATGATAGTTAGAGGGTTTGCAGAACCAGTTGCCAAGGAATTACCATTAGAATATGCAGTAGAGATGAATAATCTAATAGATATGGAATTGGAAGGAGCTAATGGCTGATGGAAAAAGTAAATGTAATGAGAGAACCTACTTGGTCTTATACAAAATTAAATTACAGTGAAAAAGCTCCAAGTATAAATGAATTTAAAAAATACCTTAATAAAGAATGTTCAAATAAAGAAAATAAAAATCTTGATGAGGTATTTGCACCAAAGACATATGGACTTTCAGAAGCTTTCTTAAAAGAAAATAAAGAATTTAATAACCTTAATATATATAGGGAGATTGAAGGAGAAAGTGGACTTGAATTTATAAATCTTAACCTTGATTCAAAGTCGAATCAACTTGTAACAAAAATAGATATAAATGCCAGAAAAAATTCAAAATCTTCATTTTTACTTAACTTTTCCCAATCTGAAAAGACAAAAAGTATTATAAATTCCTTGATAAGGGTTAATCTTGATGAAGACTCCTTTGTCAAGCTTGTTGTAGTAGTTGATATACAAGAAAATTCTTCAAATTTCCAACAAATATCATCAATTATAAATGATAGGGCAAAACTTGATATATCTTATATAGAACTACAAGCAGATGAATCTTATGTTTCTATAAAAAACTTCCTAGATGGAAATGAATCAAGTCTTGAAGAAAATGGAATTTACTTTAAAGACAAGAATGAATTCTTAGATATAGCTAGCTTTAATGAACATAAAGGTGAAATAACTTCATCAAACTGCCTATTTAATGGGGCTTTAAAAGGTAAGGCTGAAAAAAGGTGGAAGGGTGTAGTTGATCTTAAAAGAGGTTGCATAAAAGCTGATGGCAAGATAGGTGATTATGCTATGATGCTTAGCTCAGATGCTATAAATAGGTCAGCGCCAGTTTTATTAAATGAAGAAAAAGACGTGGCAGGTGAGCACGCTGCAAGTGTGGGTAGACTTAATAAATCAATGTTATTTTATATTATGAGTAGAGGATTTTCTAAGAAAAAGGCTGAAAGCTTGATGCTTGAAGCAAATTTTGCACCTACTATTGATAAGGTAGATCATAAAGAATTAAGAGAAAAGTTAAGGTATAAAATACACACAATGAATACGAGGGATTAGATGAATATAGAAAAAATAAGAAATGAATTTCCATTTTTGGATGCAGAAAAAACCGGTAAAAAAGTCATATATCTAGATTCAGCAGCTACAAGCCAAAAACCACTTTCAGTAATAAATGCTCAAGCAGATTACTATAAGTATTCAAATGCAAACCCTCATAGGGGCTCACATTATCTTTCTTGGAAGGCTACAGAAGTTTATGAAAAAACTAGAGAAAAAATTAGAAATTTCATAAATGCTAATAGACCTGAAGAGATAATATATACAAGAAATGCAACAGAGTCTTTAAATCTTCTTGCTTATTCTTATGCAAGTGAAAATTTAAAAGAAGGTGATGAGATATTAATATCAATTCTAGAGCACCATGCAAATCTTGTACCTTGGCAAAGAGTTGCCAAAGAAAAGGGTGCTGTTTTAAAGTATGTTTACCTAAACGAAGACTTTTCTTTAGATTATAATCAGTTTCGTGATAAGATTACAAATAAAACTAAGATTGTAGCAATAACTGCGTCATCGAATGTAACAGGTGAGATGACCGATGTAAAAAAGATTACTAAGCTTGCCCATGAAGTAGGGGCTATTTCTATAGTTGATGCTTGCCAGCTTGCAGCTCACAAGGCTATAGATGTTAAAGATATTGATTGTGATTTTCTTGCTTTTTCAGGGCATAAAATGTATGCGCCATTAGGAATTGGTATTTTATTTGGGAAATATAGTCTTTTGGAAAATCTTAAGCCTTATAACCTTGGTGGAGATATGATTGAATATGTCTATGAACAAGAATCAACTTTTGCCAAACCAGCTCAAAGATTTGAAGCGGGAACTCAAGATGTTGGAGGAGTTGTAGGACTTTCAGCAGCTATTGACTTTATAAATGAAATTGGAATAGATAATATATATGAACACGAAAATGAACTTGTAAGATATGCCTATGACCTTATAAAAGATATAGATAATATAAAAATATTTTTCCCAGAAAAAAGAAATACAGGTTCAGTTTTATCCTTTGCTTTCTGTGATATACATCCCCATGATATTGCCTCAATCCTTGATATGAATGGGATTGCTGTAAGAAGTGGTCACCACTGTGCTATGCCGCTTCATACCTATTTAGGTGTATCTTCAACTTGCAGAGCTTCATTTGCAATATATAATACTAAAGAAGAAGTAGAATATTTTGCAAAAGAGCTTAAAAATGTAAGAAAGGTAATGGGATTATAATGGACTTAAATGATATATACACCCAAGTTATTTTAGAAAATTCTAGAAATCCAAGAAATAAAAGAACATTAGAAGCTCCTGATATAAAGGAGCCAGGACACAATCCTTCATGTGGAGATGAGATAGTTTTAGAATTAAAATATGATGAAGATAAAAACAAAATTACAGATGCCGCCTTTACTGGTCATGGATGTGCTATAAGTCAAGCTGCAACATCTGTAATGTGTGATGAAATTGTTGGAAAAACACTAGAAGAAGCTAAAGAAATGGCGAAAATTTATATTGCCATGATTAAAAGAGAAGACGTAAGTGATGAAGATTTGGAAAAAATTGGAGATGCAGCAGCTTTCCAAAATATTTCCAATATGCCTCAGAGGGTAAAATGTGCACTTTTATCTTGGAAGACTTTGGAAGAAGTTATAGAAAAAGATGAAAAATAATATAAAAGACTATAAAAGTCTTGAATTTTTAACTAGTCTAATAAGTTTAATTTTGCTTATAATACTCACAGTAATCCAGTATTGGAAGGGGAGACCATTTTGGTGGATATTAGTTTTAGTAACAATACTTATGGCAGCAAATTCATATTTAAAATATAAAAAAATCAAAAAAGAGAGTAGGTAAAATGAATTGAACCTATCAATCAGAATTCCAGATTGATAGGTTCAATTCAAAATCACTCTCTTTTTAGTTTGTATATTTTTCAAAATTATTTTCTATAAGTCTTTTAATAGCATATCCTACACCTGCCTTATTATTTGACTTTGTAACAAAGTCAGAATGAGGTTTTAATAAGTCGTTGGAATTTTCCATAGCTACAGCAAAGCCTGCCATTTCAAGCATAGGTATATCATTCATTTCATTTCCAATTGCCATTATTTCATCAAGTGCAAAGCCTAATTTTTCACTCATTAGTTTAATAGCATGTCCCTTGTTTGTTTTTGGATTCATTACTTCTATAAGGATAGGGGCAGTCTTTACATAGTAAAAATTATCATCTACAACTTTTGGCATATTATTCATCACTTTCTCTATATTCCAAGGCCAACCCATTATTAAAAATCTACCAAAAGTTTTATTCTTATCAAGGTTGTTATAATTAATTTTTTGTAATTTAAGTTTTGTGATAAAAGAATCAAGTCTTGTTAAAATATTGGGATTTTTGTGTCTTGTGTAAAAACTTTTATCATCCATAGCTGAGATTTGAACTTTAAACTTTTCTAGGGCCCTATCAAGTAGAATAAGGTCTTTGGGATATTGATAGGTTCCTGTAATAATCTCCTTAGTGTGGTTGTCAAAAATATATGATCCATTTTGGGAGATAGAAAAGTGACCTTCACCTTCAAGGTCAAGTTCTTTTACATAAGGTAAAATCCCAGAAAAAGGTCTTCCACTAACAAGGGCTATGTGACAGCCCATCGACTTTGCTTTTAAAATCATTTCTTTGTTTTTTTTCGGCAGACTCCTAGTTGATGTTAAAAGAGTACCGTCTATATCTATAGTAATTAGTCTAATCATAAGACAATTATACCATACTTGTAAATTTTATTTTATTTATGTAACAACTATGCTATAATTACAAGATAAGAAGGAGTTATGATGAAGTTTAAAAGATTTTTAGTTAGTATTTTAGTTATAGCCATAACATATTTCGGATCTAATGCTATTTTAAATAAGTTACAAGATAAGAAAAATATTTCAAATTATGGCCTTGCAGCTGCGGATGAGAATAAGGAACAAAAAGTCCCTCATGAGATTTTGATGCTTTTGGTAGGGGTTGATGTAAATGGAGATGATGAAGGTAACTCGGATTTTACAAGGACTGATACCATAATGCTTTGTAAGATAAACTCTGAAACTGGTAAAATAGATCTTTTATCTATACCTAGAGATTCAAGGATAAAGGTTAGGGAAGAATTTACCAAGGCAAATCATGCTCATGCCTATGGAGGAATAGAACTTACACTTCAGTCATTAAGAAAATTTTTAGGTCTTGATATAGATTATTATGCTGAAATAAACTATGATGCCTTGGTTAAAATTGTAGATGCTATGGGTGGAGTAGAATATACAATTCCAGATGGTATAAATATTGACCATGGAGATGTTCATCTTAGACCAGGAAAGACTAATATGAATGGTATGGACGTTTTGTGGTATTTAAGAACTAGAAAAATTTATAATAATGGAGATCTTGGAAGAGTTTCTACTCAGCAAGAATTTATGAAAAATATAGTAAATGAAATGGTTAGGAAATCTAAAACCATGAACTTGCCAACCTTTGTAGAATCTTATTTTAAGTATGTAAAAACTAATGTTCCACTTAACATAATGCTTGATTTTGCACAAAATATTTCGAAATTTTCATCTGATAAATTTTCTACTTATACAGTTCCAGGAGTAGCAAATGATATTGAAGGAATAAGCTATTATATACCAGACTATGAAAAAACCTGGGAATTGGTTGATAAGGTATTTGGAAAGTACAAATTAAGTGGATGGCGAAAAGAAGATAGTGGATATTATGAATACGATAACTTCAATTATGACAATGAAAGTAATGAAGGATATGATTATAAATCTAACGAAGATGGAAGCAAAAATCAAGATGAAAGCCAAAATCAAGATGAAATTAAAAATCAAGGGCAAATCCAAAACAAAAATGTAACAGAAGAAAATTCAATAATTGATACTAATCCTGAAGAGAAAAAACCAAAAGAAGATATATCAAAAACCGAACAAAATGATGAGCCAGCAGATGAAGTTGAAGAAAGTACAGATAATGTGAATAATAATTAAGGATTTTATATGGACGAAAAAAGAAGAGAAAGAAAAGACCAACACATAGAAAATTACCTTAGGGCAGAGTTTAGGTCAAAGACTCTTTTAAATAATGTATATGTAGAACACAACGCCTTAAGTGATATTAACTTCGATGATATTGACACTTCTGTAGAATTTCTTGGAAAGAAAATTTCTATGCCGGTTATGGTAAATGCCATGACGGGAGGAACAGATATAAGTGAAGATATCAATGAGGATTTATCTAATATATGTAAGGAAATAAATATTCCAATGGCTGTAGGAAGTCAGGCTATTGCTTTAAAAGATGAAGATTCAAGGGCAAGTTTTAGTCTTTTAAGTAAAAAAGATGATATCATAAAGCTTGGCAACTTAGGTTGGGAAAATAATCTTGAAAATTTTGAATTTGCCAAAGATCTTATAAGAGCAAATGCTATGCAAGCTCACTTAAATATTGCTCAAGAGCTTGTTATGGATGAAGGAGATAGGGACTTTTCAAATAATTTTGAAAACCTTAAAAAAGTTGTAAAGAGCTTAAGGGTACCTTTATTTGTAAAAGAAGTTGGCTTTGGTATAAGCAAAGATGCAGCTCAAAAACTTTATGATATAGGAGTAAGGTATATTGATGTTGCTGGAAAAGGCGGAACAAACTTTATAGAGATTGAAGATATGAGAATCTTTGATAAGGATTATTCAGAATTTTATTCTTGGGGTATACCAACAGCCAAGGCAATACTTGATGTAAGAAGTGTAGCTGATGATATTTTCTTGGTAGCAAGTGGTGGAATAAGAAATTCCGTTGATGTTTGTAAGTCTTTAATACTCGGGGCTGACATGACAGCTGTAAGTGGGGAAATATTATCATACCTACTAAGGGGAGACTATGACTATGCCCTTAAGTATTTAAAGGAATTACAAGTTAAGATAAAACTATTCATGGCTCTTGTTGGAGTTAGAAATATAAAAGAATTGAAAAAAACACCATACAAGCTTACAGGAAGATTGAGAGAACTTGTAGAAGGATAAAATTTATAAAAATGACTCTTACTAGATAAAAATTTTATTATAAATAGTTCGTTTTTTAATAAAATGGGTATTAAATAATCAAGATAAATATTATCTAGGAAGGAGGTAATATGGCTTATGATATAATATTGGCCCTGTCATTTAGTCTTGCTTTTATAAGTATAGTGGCAGTATTTTTTACAGACAAAAAGCTTCTTTTTGGACTTATTGCCCTAGCACTTTTTATATTTTTTTATAAGACAAATATAGACAGGGGAGATGCGAGCATGCTAACTATCCTATCCTTTATATCAGGTATACTATTATTAGCTTTTGAGCTTTTTATACCAGGTTTTGGTATATTAGGAATTTTAGGCTCTATACTGACGGTTTATTCACTTCTTGATAGCTTTAATAATTCTTTATTTGGAATTATGGTTCTTTTTGTAACAGCAGCAAGTGTTTTTATAAGTGTGACAGTCTTTATAAGACTTGGATTTTCTGCAAGATTATTTGATAGGACAATCTTAAAGGATGTGCAAACAAAGGAAAGAGGTTATAACTCCAAGAAAGATTACAAATATCTCCTTGGTGCAAAAGGATTTGCCAAGACAATACTTAGACCAACAGGTCTTATCGAAATAGATGGTAGAAGCTATGATGCAAAGACTAATAGCGAATTTATAAAAAAGGATAGTCAAATAGAAGTAGTAGAGATAAAAGATGGACATATAATTGTAAAGGAGATTAAATAATGCCAATTGTAATACCAGTATTGGTTGTAATATTATTAATTGTGTTTTTTACCATGGTTCCAGTAGGACTATGGATAACAGCAAGATCATCTGGAGTACCAGTTTCTATGGTATCTTTAGTTGCAATGAGATTTAGAAGAATTAATCCAAGGCATATAGTCTACGCATTAATAAAATCCCACCAAGCAGGAATCAAACTTTCAAGTAGTGACCTAGAAAGTCATTTTCTTTCAGGAGGAGATGTAAACCAAGTTGTAGACGCCTTAATTGCAGCAGAAAGAGCAAATATAGACCTAACTTTCCAACAAGCAGCAGCAATGAATCTTGCAGGAAGAAATGTATTTGAAGCAGTCCAAGTTTCAGTAAACCCAAAGGTTATAAACACACCAACCATTGCAGCAGTTGCAAGAAATGGTATAGAGGTTAAGGTAATAGCCAAAGTTACTGTAAGGGCAAATATTGAAAGACTTGTCGGTGGTGCAGGTGAGGAAACAATAATAGCAAGAGTTGGAGAGGGTATAGTAACAACAGTAGGTTCAAGCGAGTCTCACTCAGAAGTTTTAGAAAATCCTGATAATATATCCCAAACAGTGCTTGAAAAGGGACTAGATTCAGGAACAGCCTTTGAAATTCTTTCAATAGATATAGCAGATGTAGATATAGGAAGAAATGTAGGAGCAGAGCTTCAAAAAGACCAAGCAGAAGCCGATAAAAACATCGCTCAAGCTAAGGCAGAAGAAAGACGTGCCCAAGCGGTTGCTCTTGAACAAGAAAATAAGGCCAAGCTTGTAGAAGCCCAATCTAAAGTTCCTCTATCTATAGCTAAGGCTCTTGAAAGTGGAAACTTAGGAGTTCTTGATTATTATAATATGAAAAATATCATCGCTGATACTCAAATGAGAAACTCAATATCAGATTCAGATGATAGAGAAGAATTCTAATGTTTGATAAAGTAAAGGATGGATTTTCAAAACTAGGTTATGAGCTTGAAAAGTCAGGTAATAAAGGTGGAGAAATTCCAGAATATGACAAATGGATTAAAGAAGTCAAAAAAGAGCTAAATAAGTCTTTACCTAAGGAAAATAGTAAAAAGTTCACTAAAAAATTTATTGAGTCAAATATTGAAAAGAAATTAAAAGAAATTAAGGAAAAAACTTCAAAAAATGAAGATTCTAAGGTTAGAGATAAGATAAGGAATAATTTAGAAAAACAAAGAGAGTTAAAGAAAAAACTTCAAAAAAAACACTCTAAGAGTATAGATGATAAAAGTTCTGACATATATAAGAAAAAGAAAAGCAAAATTAAGAAAAGTGAGCTAAAAAAGGCTATTATTTATTCGGAAATAATTGCTAAGCCAAAATCAAAAAGATGAGTTACTAGGTGAGTATCTCATCTTTTTCTTTATATGCTTAAGATGGTATAATATATAAATAAGGAGTGATTAAAATAAAAGAGATTATAGAAGTAAATAATACAGATTTATTGATGAGTTTATTTGGAAATTTTGATAAAAATAGAAAATATATGGAATCTAGGTTTGATGTAAAAATAAAAACTGAAGATGGAATTATATCAGTCAAGGGCGATAAGTTAAATGTAGACTTAGTAAAAGAGCTTATAAGGCAAGTTCTAGAAGTAGTAAAAAAAGATGGAATAATAGATTTTCAATCTCTAAAATATCATGCTGATATGCTTGTTCGTGAAAATAAGGATGTAATAAAATCATCTCTTGATGATATTATAGTAACAACTGCAAGTGGAAAGCCTATAAAACCAAAAACATTAGGTCAAAAGTCATATATAAATATGATAAAAGAAAAAGATGTGGTGTTTGGCATAGGACCTGCTGGAACTGGCAAAACCTACCTAGCTGTTGCTATGGCAATAAAAGCCTTTAAGGCAAATGAAATAAATAGGATAATATTAACCCGTCCAGCGGTAGAAGCAGGGGAGAGTCTAGGTTTTTTGCCAGGTGATCTTCAAGATAAGGTAGATCCATATCTTAGACCACTTTATGATGCTCTTTTTGAAATATTTGGCTTTGAAACTTACCAAAATCTAGTAGAAAAGGGAGTTATAGAAGTAGCGCCTTTAGCTTATATGAGAGGGAGAACTTTGGACAATTCATTTGTAATATTAGATGAGGCTCAAAATACAACATATGAACAAATGAAGATGTTTTTGACAAGACTTGGTTATGGGTCAAAGGCAATTATTACGGGAGATATTACACAAATAGATCTTCCAAGAGGTAAAAACTCTGGACTTAAGTCAGCATCTAGAATCCTAAAAGGTGTTAAAGGAATTGAATTTATGGAATTTACTTCAATAGATGTAGTAAGACACCCTCTAGTTCAAAGAATTATTGAAGCCTATGAAAAGGATGATAATAAAAGAGAAAGAATGAAAAAAGATGAATCTACTGATAGACAATCAAACGAATGAAGATATAAATCTTCAAAAAACACTTGAAAAAGTTATAAAAGAAGTTTTAAGAGTTAAAGATATAGATGAGTCTAAGTGTGAAATCTCGCTAAGTTTTGTAGATAGTGATACAATCCATAGTCTTAACAAAGAATATAGGAATGTTGATAGTCCAACAGATGTCTTATCTTTTCCTATAGAAGATTTTGCCAATGAAGATATAGAAAAAATATTAGAAAAGGACTATCTTATGCTTGGAGATGTCATAATTTGTGTAGATATAGCAAAAAACCAAGCGCAATACTTAGGTCATAGTTTTGAAAGAGAAATAATGTATCTTACTTGCCACTCCATGCTTCATCTTTTAGGATATGATCATATAGATGAAGCTGATAAAAAGCTTATGAGAGAATGTGAAAAAGAAGTTATGAAAAATCTTGGAGTATTCAAATGAAAGATGAAAAACAACTTATTGAAGAGATTAAGGTCCAGGTCAAAAAAGAGTTAAAAGAAGAGAAAGAAAGAGAAGATGAAAAGCTAAAGTATAAGCCAGAACCAAAAGGACCAGGGGAAAAGTTTGTAAAAGGTTTTGATTATGCCTTTGAAGGTTTGGTTTTTGCTATAAATAATGAAAAGAATATGAAATTTCATATTTTAGCTTCTATCCTTGTTCTACTTGTATCCTTGTTTTTGAATGTATCAAGGATTGAGATGATGTTTTTAGTCTTATCTATTGCCTTTGTAATATCATGTGAGCTTATGAATACATCGTTGGAACAGGCAGTAAACCTTGCAGGTGGAGGAAAAAAGTCGAAAATTGCTAAGGCAAGTAAGGATTTATCGGCTGCTGCAACCTTTGTATCGGCCTTAAATACACTTTTTGTAGCTTATCTAGTTTTCTTTGATAAAGTTGCAAACTTTTCATCTTCAGTTGTACTTAGGATTTCAAGAAGACCATCTCACCTTGCCCTTATAACTATTTCTATAGTAATTATTTTTACTATATTCTTAAAAGGGATTTTTTATAAGGGACATGGAACTGCTTTCCATGGGGGATTTGCATCAGGTCATACATCTGTTGCCTTCGCTCTAGCAACCATAGGAGCTATGAGAGTTGAAGAAGGTTTGCTTATATTTGTATTTTATGGTCTTGCCATAATAGTTGCAGAAAGTCGTTTTGAGGCAAATATCCACTCTCTTCCAGAAATTATTAGAGGAGCTATATTAGGAACAGCCTTTGCTTTATTTGTATTTGGAGTATTTTCATGAAAGAGATCAAAGAATTAATTAAAATTGCTATAGATAATAAGAAAAATTCATATTCACCCTATTCAAAATTTAGAATATCAAGCGTAGTTTTGACAAAGAATGGAAATATCTATAAGGGTGTAAATATAGAAAATGCAGCCTATTCGGTAACGCTTTGTGCTGAAAGAAGTGCCTTATCATCAGCCATAAGTGAAGGAGATAGGGATATAGATATAATAGTAATTACAGGTGATAGTGATTTGACCTTTCCCTGTGGCACTTGTAGGCAATTTATGAGTGAATTTTTAGATGATGATTCAAAGATAGTAATAGCAAATAGTGTAGATGATTATAAAGTTTATGGTATAAGTGATTTTCTTCCATACAACTTTTCAAAAAAAGACTTGGAGGATAAATGAAATCAGGATTTGTATCAGTAGTAGGAAGGGCAAATGTAGGGAAATCAACCCTAATGGAAAAGATTTTGGGTGAAAAGATTTCTATAATATCAAATAAGCCTCAAACTACAAGAGATGAGATAAAAATAATATATAATGATGAAAATTCTCAAATTATTTTTCTAGATACACCAGGTATACAAACGCCTAGAAATAAGCTACAAGAACACTTACTTGAAGTATCAGAAGAAAGCCTAAAAGATTCAGATATAGTTACCTTTATAGTAGACAATTCCCTTTCAATAGGAAGGCTTGATAAAATGATATTAAAGCTTTTAGAAAAAGTAAATAGACCAAAAGTCTTACTTATAAATAAATGTGATTTATTAGATGAGGGTGAGATTGACCAAATAAAAAAAACCTATATAGGTCTAAATATGTTTGACTATATAATTCCAATATCTGCACTTAATGATGAAAATATTGATAAGTATATAGAAATTATAAAAGAGATGTTAGATGAAGGTCCGCTCTACTATCCTAGTGATATGATTACAGATAAAAATGAAAGATTTATTGTATCAGAAATTATAAGAGAGAAAGCTCTTCAAAGCCTTAATAATGAAATACCTCATGGTATATTTGTTAGGATAGATGATTTTAAAAAAAGAGAAAATAAAAATCTTTATGATATATATGCAACTATAATTGTTGAAAGAACTACCCATAAGGAAATTGTTATTGGAAAAAATGGCCAAAAGATAAAGACTATTGGTATGAAAGCAAGGCCAGAGATTGAAACTTTTATGGATAGTAAGATTAACCTTAAACTTTGGGTTAAGGTAGAAAAGGACTGGAGAAAAAAACAAAAATTGGTGACAAGATTTGGATATAAATGATAATTCTAATATAGAAGCCTTTGTACTTAGAGAGTTTAACTACAGGGAATCTTCCAAAATTATAGAAGTTTTTGCCAAGGATTTGGGAAAGATTTCTATAATAGCAAAGGGAGTATTAAATAAGAAAAATAGCAATTTATCTTCAACACAAAGATTTGTAAAGGCATCTTATAATCTTTATAGGTCAGGGGATAGGTTTTATGGTATAAAAGATGCAAGTCTTATCAATTCTTATTCGAAATCTAATAAGAATTTTGATATAATAATATATAAATCAGCTATCTGTGATTTATTATTAAGGACTATTGACTTAGATCAAAGGGATTTTGTTTATAATTTAATAGATACAAGCTGGGAGAGCTTTGAAAAAGCAAGTGAAAATTACCTAAATATTTTTCTTTGCTTTTTATTAAAGTACATATCTTTTTCAGGTTTTAAACCAAACTTAAAAGATTGCTCTTATTGTGGAGAAAAAATAAATCCAAACTCTGCCTTCTTTTCTATAGAAAATGGAGGACTAATATGCCATAGGTGTAAAAAACATATAAGAGATAGGATATATATCAGTAGAGATGAGTACTTGTATATACTAAAGTTGTTATATACACCAAGTGTTGAGGTAAGTCAGATTGATATTTCCATAGATAAGAAAAAAATATCCAAATTAATAATTGATTATTGTTTGGAATGTTTAGATATTAAAAAATTTTCTTCCCTAGAATGGGTTATGAAATAATAGGAGATGTAATGTATTTCGAAGACTTAATGTTAAAATTAATTGAATATTGGAAAGGCCAAGGATGTGCTTTCATGTTACCTTATGATGTAGAAAAGGGAGCAGGAACAATGAATCCTCATACTTTTTTAAGAAGTTTGGGGAAAGAACCTTGGAAGGTAGTTTATGTGGAACCATCAAGAAGACCAGCTGATGGTAGGTATGGAGAAAATCCAAATAGACTCTACCAACACCACCAATTACAAGTTTTATTAAAGCCAACTCCAGAAAATATCCAAGACTTATATTTAAAAAGTCTTGAAGTTATTGGAATTGATCCAAAGGAACATGATATAAGATTTGTAGAAGATAATTGGCAATCACCAACTCTTGGAGCTTGGGGACTAGGTTGGGAAGTATGGCTTGATGGAATGGAGATTACCCAATTTACTTACTTCCAACAAGTAGGAGGTATAAACTGCGAGCTTGAAAGTGGAGAGATTACCATGGGGCTTGAAAGAGTATGTATGTATCTACAAAATGTGGATAATGTATTTGATATCAAGTGGTCAGAAAATCTAAAATATGAAGATGTCTTTAAAATTCCAGAATATGAAAATTCTAAATACTCTTTTGAAGATGCAGACAGTGAAGTGATGCATAATCTATTTGATATATATGAGAAAGAAGCAAATAGGTTAATTGACAAGGGACTTGTATATCCTGCATATGACAATGTATTAAAATCATCACATACTTTCAATACTTTAGATGCAATGGGAGCTATATCTGCAAGTGAAAGAAGTCACTATATAAAAAGAGTAAGGGACATATCTAGTAAGGTTGCCAAATCCTATATAGAAAAAAGAGAAGAACTTGGATACCCCCTTTTAAGAAAGGATAAGTAATGAGCAAATATTTATTAGAAATTGGCGTTGAAGAATTTCCATCAGCCTATATAAATTCAACCAAAAAGCAACTTGAGGAAAAATTTAAAAACTTAGTAAAAGAAAATAAATTAAACCTTGATAAAATTAAGGTCGAATCTACACCTAGAAGATTTGCAATTTTACTTGAAGGACTTAGTGAAAATATATCAAAAGAATTGATTTCTGTTAAGGGACCTTCCAAAAAAATATCCTATGACGAAGATGGTAATCCTAAAAAACCACTTTTAGGCTTTCTTAAAGGGCAAAAGGCAGAACTTTCTGATGTTATAATCAAAGATTTTAAAGGTGAAGATTATGTATACATAGAAAAAAAGGAAGAAAGCCAATCAGTTGAAGACGTACTTAAGAAAAATGTATATGAGCTTGTAAAGGGTCTAAATTTTCCTAGATCAATGAGATGGGGTGGAAAGTCGATAAGGTTTGCAAGACCTATAAGATATTTCCTATCACTATTAGATGATGAAGTTTTAGAATTTGAAGCAGAAGGAATCAAAGTATCAAATACATCAAAAGGACATAGGGTATTGGGTAAAGATGAGTTTGTAGTAGATAAGATTGATAATTATCTAAACCTACTTAGAGAAAACTATGTAATTCTTTCATACAAGGAAAGACGTGATACTATCCTTAGAGGTCTAAATAGGTACGCCAAAGAAATAGGAGGCCACTTTCTAAAAGATGAAGACTTATTGGAAGAAGTTATAAATATAGTTGAATATCCTACAGTATTAATAGGAGAGATAGATAATGAATATTTAAAACTTCCAAAAGAAGTTGTAATTACACCAATGAAAGATCATCAAAGATATTTTCCGATAGTAGATGATAATGAAAATCTAATGCCATATTTTCTTTTAGTAAGAAATGGCGATAGCTATGCTAAGGAAAATGTAATTAGTGGAAATAAAAAAGTACTTACAGCAAGACTTGAAGATGCTAAGTTCTTCTACGATATAGACAATAAGAAAAAATTAGAAGAATATGTAGATGATTTAAATAGGCTTACCTTCTTTGAAGGTCTAGGCTCAATGCATCAAAAAACAGAAAGATTAATTTCCTTATCTAAAAATTATCTAGATGAATTTAAGCTAGGAGATGATGTTTTAGATAATCTTACAAGGGCGGCTTATCTGTCAAAGGCAGACCTTGTTACTAAAATGGTAATAGAATTCACAGAGCTTCAAGGAACTATGGGAAGAATATATGCAATAAATTCTGGTGAAAATAAACAAGTAGCTCAGGCTATAGAAGAAGCATATAAACCAAGAAGTTCAGAAGATTCTCTTCCAAAATCAGTCGCAGGTATAGTTTTAGCCATAGCTGATAAGATTGATACAATTACAGGTCTTTATATAATAGAAAAATATGTCACAGGTAGTCAAGATCCATTTGGATTAAGAAGGTCTGCAATAGGGGTTATTAATATCATAGCTGATAATAAAATTGATGTTGATTTAAAAGATTTAGTAAAAGATTGTTTATTTGTCTATACTGAGAAAAATGAAATAGCCTTTGACTATGATAAAACTCTTGAGAAAATTAAGGAATTTTTCATAGATAGGTTGAAAAATATGCTTATAGATAAAGGATTTAGGTATGATATAGTAAATGCAGTACTTGAAACAGGGGAGTCCAATATACTTCAAGTAATAGAAAAAGTTAAGGCTTTAGAAAAATTTGTAGAATATGAAGATAGTGAAGATAACCTAAACTACCTTACAAGGATAAATAACTTTACTAAAGATTTTAAAAATGCTGAAGTAAATAGAGAAGAACTTGAAGATGGGCTTGAAAAAGAATATTATGATTGTATAGAAAAAATTGAAACTGATAAATATTTAAGTCAAAAACTATATCTCAAAGCCTTAGATGAGATATTAAAGACCAAAGAAATAGGTAACAAATACTTAGATAGTACTATGATTATGGTTGATGATGAAAGGGTAAAAAATAATAGGTTAAGCTTGTTAAATAAACTTGCTTTGAGAGTATCAAGTATATTTAGCATTAAGGAATTAGTGAAATAGGAGATAATATGACCCAAGCCGAATTAAAAGTATATATAATCAGTGATTCTACAGGAGAAACAGCAGAAACATTTATAAAATCAGTTACTACACATTTTCCAAAAGTTAATATTAAGATAAGTAGAAAATCAAATATTGATACTAAGGAAAAAATAGATGAACTAATCGAAAAAATTCCAGAAAATTCTATTATAGTACAAACTATAGCAGAAAAAAAACTAGAAGAATATACCAAAGATTTGGCAAAAGAAGAAAATATAAGGGTAATAGATGTACTAGGACCTGCCCTTTCACTTTTTGAAGAAGTAACAGGACAAAAAGCCCTAAGAGAGAAAAGACTTACAAGAAAATTATCAGATGATTATTTTTCAATGATAGAATCTATAGAATTTGCTGTAAAATATGATGATGGAAAAGACAAAAGAGGAATAAAGGATGCTGATATAGTACTTTTAGGTGTATCAAGAACATCAAAAACACCAGTAACAATGCTTTTAGCGACCAAGGACTATAAGGTATTTAACCTCCCTTTGGTACCAGAGATTAGGCTTCCGGAAGAATTATTTGATGTAGATCCTAAAAGAATTATAGGACTTACCATAGACCCTGGTAAACTATCCCTAATAAGAGAAGATAGATCAAAAGGTCTAGGTATAGATGCAAAAAGCGAATACTTTGAAAAAGATAGAATCAATAAAGAACTTAATTATGCTAAGGGTGTTTTCGAAGATTTAGATTGTAAGGTAATAGATGTGACCTTTAACACAATTGAACAAACAGCTACAGAAGTACTAGACTATTACAAGAAGAATTTTTCATAGAAAGCGATGTTGCAAATGAATATGTTCATTTTGCAACACTCTTTTTATATGAGGGAGGATTATGGAAAATACTAAACTTATAATATCAAGAAGACTTATTATAAGAAAGTTTGAAGAAGATGACTTAAATAAGGAAATGGAGTTTTTTAAAGAGCCAAAATTCTACTACCTAAGTGATAAATACAAGCCAAAAGAGTTTATAGAAGATATTAATCTTGCTTATGAAAATAAAAGTGGAATAAACTTTTGGCACATAGTTAAACAAGGTATCAATGAATCTATAGGATGCATAAAGGCTGTAAAACATGAAGATGGGGTAAGGATTTATCCTATAATAAATAAGTCTTTAAGAAATAGAGGCTATGGAAAAGAAGCATTTGAAGCAGTAATGGATTATTTTTTTACCTTAGGAGGATATAAAAAAGTCTACGCCAAGTTAAATAAGAAAAACAACGCCTTCAAGACTATTGTAGAAAGTTTGACCTTAAAAAAGTATGATGAAGATGAGAAATATTTCTACTATCAAATAAATAATTTGGACTATATGAAATTTTTTGCAATATTTGGAGAAATATAGGAGGATTTATGGAGAAAAAATCTGAAATAATGGTATTGGACTTCGGAGGTCAATACAACCAGCTTATAGTTAGAAGAGTGAGGGAGATGGGTGTATATGCAAGTCTACACGATTGTGATGTGGACTTAAAAAGCCTTAATCTTGAAAACTTAAGTGGAATAATCCTTACAGGTGGGCCACAATCAATTCACAGCGAAGAAAGTCTTAAGCTAAACCCTGAAATTCTAGATTTGGGAGTACCAGTTTTAGGAATATGCTATGGAATGCAGGCTCTAGCTTATCATTTTGGTGGAGAGATAAAACAGTCTGAGAAAGGGGAATATGGAAAAACCCCACTATTTGTAGACCAAAGATCAGCACTTTATAAAGAAGTTCCACAAGAGTCTATAATATGGATGAATCATAGAGACTCTGTAACAAAACTTAAAGAAGGATTCAAAAAAACAGCTTGGTCACTAAATTGTCCTATAGCTGGATTTGAAAATGAAGAAAAAAGCATCTATGCGGTACAATTTCATCCAGAAGTAGCCCATTCGGAATATGGATTTCAAATACTTGAAAATTTCGTATTAGATATCTGTAAGGCAGAAAAGTCATGGATTATGAAAGACATCGCTCATGAAACAATTGAAAAAATTAGGAAAGAATATAAGGGCGAGAAGATGATATGTGGACTTTCAGGTGGAGTAGACTCAACAATAGCTGCTAGCCTAGTCCATAAGGCAATAGGAGATAATCTCCAATGTATTTTCGTAGATCATGGTCTTTTAAGAAAAGATGAAGCAAAATCTGTAATGGAACAATATAAAAAAATTGGTCTTAATGTAAAAATGGTAGATGCTTCCAAAGAATTTCTAGAGTTACTTAAGGGAGTAGAAGAACCAGAAGAAAAAAGAAAAATAATTGGAAATCACTTTATAGAGGTATTTGAAAGAGAGGCTAAGAAATTTGGAGATGCAAAATACTTAGTCCAAGGAACAATTTATCCTGACGTTATAGAAAGTGGAAAAGGTAAGGGATCGGTAATAAAATCCCACCACAATGTTGGAGGACTTCCAGAAGAAATGCTCTTTGAAGGGGTAGTAGAACCATTAAGAGAGCTTTTTAAAGACGAAGTTAGGGCACTTGGAGAAAGTATAGGAGTGCCAGAAGAAATGGTATGGAGACAACCATTCCCAGGACCAGGGCTTGCTATAAGGATCTTAGGAGATGTAACAGAAGAAAAACTAGAGATAGTAAGAGAAACTGATGCAATCTTAAGAGAAGAAGTTAAAAACGCAGGCCTCGATCGTGATATATGGCAATACTTCACAGTATTTACTCCACTAAGAACAGTAGGAGTAAAAGGAGATGAAAGAAGCTATGACTACGTAGTGGTAGTAAGAGCAGTATCAAGTAAAGATGCTATGACAGTAGAAGCTTTTGATATGCCATACGAACTACAACAAATCCTCTCAAATAGAATGATAAATGAAGTAAGAGGAGTTGGGAGAATAGTCTACGATATAACAAGCAAACCACCAGGAACCATTGAATGGGAATAATCCTAAGATTTTTTAAAAAACTGTTTTATTTCAAAGGTTTAGCTTGTTAGAATAGACAACTGGCAAAGAGTTTAAAAAGAATAAATTCAACAATAGCTTCAAGTGGCTTTAAAAAAATAAAAAAATTAGACCGTAGCTTAGTTGTTACGGTCTTTTGCGTCTATTTATGTTTTTTCAGGAAACGTAATTTCTTAGGAAAATGTAATTTCCAATTTTTAAATCTTTTGTTATATAGAAAATTCTAAGACATCGAATTTATTAAAAAGAAAAACTTATAAAATAGAATAGAAAAAATTAGCTAAAAATATATTTAACAGAGAAAAAATTCTATATAGTCGACCTCAAACCATTTAGAACTCTAGAATTACTGTTTTTAAATTTAATAAATAATATTAATCAAATAACTAAAGTTACAAATACAATTAACCTTATTAGAAAAAGAATATTGACTATATGAAGGAAAAATTGAAGAGTTATCTAATAAATTATGGAATGTGTATATATATTATTACGAAAATAAACTTTATGAATCCATGCAATTAAAGAATCTTATACCTATAAGAAGTTTAAATTTATTGTATAATATAATTTAAGAAAGTTAATTGGATTTTAAAGGTGCTTGGCACAAGGAGTAAAGAAAAGCCTAGCTTTGAAAAAAATATTTTTAAGATAGACCAAGTTTTAGAAGAAAAAATATAAGTAAAAATAAATTAGAAAAGTGTGCAAATCAACAAAGGACGCAACTTAATTCTTATTGCAATAATAAAGTAAAAAGGATTGACTTAGAAACACTTTCAAAGATATGTTATGTTCTTGATTGCAGGATTGAAGATATAGTGGAGTATCAAAAATGAAGTTAAAAGAAAAAAGTACAGATTTATGGGTCTATGATTTATTAAAAGAGGCAGAATTAAATTTAGATGCACAAGGTTCTAACATAAAAGAAATAGATGAGGCGCTTAAAACTGCGTCTAAAAGAGGAACTGGGAAAGTAGGGTTTCCTGAATATGTAGGAATAGTTAAAGACTTTATTATTGTTATTGAAGATAAAAGTTCTATTTCTATGCATGAAAAAAGAACAGAAGAAGAAATCTTAGCAGAAGATATTACTTCTATTTGTGATTATGCTGTTAATGGTGCTTTATTTTATGGAAAACACCTAATAAAAAATACTTCTTATACAAAAGTAATAGCTATTGGAGTTTCTGGAAATGAGAAAAAGCATAGAATCAGTCCTATATTTGTTAATGATAGAATGGACTACTATGAACTTCCTGAAATAGAAACATTTATTTCCTTTAGCGAAGATAATATTTACGAATATTACACAAAAGAAATCTTAAACGAAAATACAGATTTTGAAAAAGAAACTAAAGAAATTTTAAGAGATGCAGCATTATTACATGAAGATTTAAGAAATTATGGTTCAATTCAAGATAAAGATAAACCATTGATTGTTTCAGGGATTCTACTTGCCCTTAGAGAAATAGAATATGGGAATTTTTCTATTGACATGCTAACGGGCGATTCTAAAAAAACAGATGGGCAAAAGATTTATGATGCTATTAAAGATAACTTAAATAGAGCGAATGTATCTCCTGATGTAAAAAGAGATAAATTATTAAATCAATTTTCGGTGATTAAAGATACTACAAAAATTAATCAAATAGATACTAATCTAGGGAAAACACCAAATAGACATTATACAGAATTCCTATATAAAAGTATATTTCAATCAATTAGATTTCATCAAAGTGGAGAAGATTATTTAGGAAGATTCTATGGGGAATTTATGTCTTATTCTGGTGGAGATGGGCAATCTCTGGGAATAATATTAACCCCAAGACACATTACAGAACTGTTTTGTGATTTATTAGATTTAAAACATACTGATAAAATAATGGAGAAGAAGATTAAGGAATGGATACACAAACCTACACTTTATATTACTCAAAGTGCTTAAATTAAAGGATTTAAGAAAAATCAAAAATCGAATAAAAATAATCGTTGTTCTAGCTAATCGGAAGGCTAGATTTTTTTATTTTAGGTGTGTCAATTTCAACGACAAGGGGGTCAACAAAATCATTTTGGGTGTGTCTTGATATTGCTTGGCTTATTTGGCTCTAAGAGTGATGTATATTAGCAAAGGAGGTCATTGAAGTGAGAGAAGTAAAGAAATAATAAAAGATGAGATGGATTACAGCCTTTGTAAATTGTTACTGGACTATTTGTATTTCAGAGAATTAATAGATGAAGAAAAGTGGATAGATGTAAGTGCCGAGGTAAAAGAGAAATATGATCCGCCAATATTAATGCTGGAGTGACGATATGGGAAAAGAGGTAATTAAACTTGAACCTCAGTTTCCAGAACTCATCAAAGTTGAAAAACTAAAAGTAGCTGCATATGCGAGAGTGTCAACAGAAAAAGATGAGCAGCATAATAGCCTAGAAGCGCAAAAAGATTATTTCTTGAAGTATATAAAAAATGAACCGGAATGGGAGTATGTAGGATTATATTATGACGATGGTATTTCAGGACTTAGTAAAAAGAATAGAGATGGTTTTAATAGCCTTGTGAAAGATGCACTTGATGGGAACATAGATCTAATTGTCACAAAATCAATAAGCCGATTTGCTAGGAATACTGTAGATACCATCAGCACAATTAGAAAACTAAAGAGGGAAGGAGTAGGTGTATTTTTTCAAAAAGAAAATATTTATACTTTGGATAGCAAGAGCGAGTTTGTTTTAACTCTTATGTCCAGTTTTGCTCAAGAGGAATCTAGGTCTATTTCAGAAAATTGTACATGGGGACAGAGAAAAAGATTTGCTGATGGTAAAGTGTCAATTCCATTTGCAAGGTTTTTAGGATATGACAGAGGTGAAAATGGAGAACTTGTTGTCAATGAGAAAGAAGCTAGAATAGTTGAATATATTTATTCTTTGTTTATTTTAGGATTTACATTTAGTGAGATAAAAAGTGCGCTTGAATTCTATAAAATCAAGTCCCCAGGAGGAACTGATAGTTGGAATCATCAAAATATAAAATCAATATTAACCAATGAAAAGTACAAGGGAGATGCACTATTACAGAAATCCTTTACTGTCGATTTCATGACTAAAAAGAAGAAAAAGAATGAAGGTGAACTTCCTATGTATTATGTGGAAAATAACCATCAAGCAATTATTCCTAAGAAGATTCACGATTATGTTCAAAACAAAATGAATAACGATGTAACAATAAGAGTTTCTCATTTAGGAGGTAAAATTATCTGCGCCAAGTGTGGTGAATATTTTGGTCGCTTTAAAATTCATCCAGATTGGTATGGCGGCAGATGGGCTTGGAGATGTAGAAACAAATACAGCAAAAGCAATAAATGTGTAATGAGACACCTTTATGATGATAATGTCCATCAAGCTATAAATGTTGCTGCATTTGAAGTTCTTTCAGCTAGAAAAGATCTAATTACTTATGTCAGCAAGATTACTGGTATTACAAGCAGAAAGATAAATAAGATAATAAAGGAAATGGGCGTTGATTTTACAGGGAATTATCAAATACTAGAAAATATTATTGATAGCATCAAGGTTAAAGAAAGCCATGATACTACTTTTTTATTTATTGATGGTAGCAAAGCAAAAGGCCATATATTTGGAACTGGAAAGACAAGAATAAAAGGTGTAAGAGAAGGTAAGACACATAACTATGGAAATAAAAGCATAAGACCAGAACCAGAGCATTTTGATGAATTTGTTAAATGGCTAAAAGAAGAAAGCGGTCTATCAGAATCAACTCAGAAAAGCATAAGAAAAAGAACTAGACTTGCTCATAGCATTTGCAAGTTAGACGATATTGAAGGGTATATTGAGAAACTTGAAACTAGGGCAAAGTATAAGAAACTGGATGATGGTGTAAAGTCGAATGTGAAGTATGCGTTCAGAGTGTATTTTAGGTTTTTGGAGCAGTGTAAGTAGAATAAAATAGCATTTGTATTTTATGTGTAGGGCGTTGCAGTGACAAAAAAAGAGGTGTCCCCACCAATAAGTGCAAATAAAAAGTAGCCTGCAAATTCTGCAAGCTACTAAAAATTTAGATAAAGATTTACTTAATTGCGGATTTTCTCAAAAACTTCAGGCATATTAAGAATTACATTTAAAGCCTCGTTTCTGACATTGTGGTTAGAACAGTCAATAAGAGATTTGCTTAATTTAATACCCTTATTTGACAATTCTATAATGTATTCTGGATGTTGCTTTATATATGATGCAGTTTCGCGACTAAATCCAATCCTTTGCAGCAAAATAGTGCTTGGATTTGTCGTACCATATTCAACATATTCATACCAATCATTATCAAATGAAGTTACTCCATGTATTCTTTTATACTCGTTTGAAAATTTCAAAAAATAATTTGATAGACTGAAAAGAATTATGTTATCAATAACTTCAAGGGTATCTGCAAACAATATATTTCTAAATTCTTTTGTATCTTGATAATACGCCATTTGAGTTTTATTAATCCAGAAATTATTAGGATTTTCCCTATGAAAGTCTATGCCTTTATTTATAATATTGCTTAATCCAAAGCCAGAAATCCACTGAAGTAGTAATACTCCGTACCATCTTAACTTTTTATGTTTTCCGTCAGTGATTTTACCTAGTGTTGAATATTCGTATTGCTCCCATTTGAAAATATCACAAAGTTTTTCAAGAAATTCCATTACATCATTGTACCTGAAATGACCTTCTTTTCTTTCTGGATAGTGAAGCCCATTTCTAATTGCCTCGGATAAATTTAATGATTGGTCTGCAGAAATATTTATGTCATCGTCTGGATGAAAATTATTCTCTTTTAGTTTATTTCTTATTGAAATTTCATCTTCAGAAGATAATAAATCAGAGAATGAACTGCGAACTAAGCTGCTGTTATCAGAAACAATATCTTTTGCCAATATCAAGCTAAATTTTCTTGTTAACTCATAAGATTCTTCGCTTTGTCTTTCATTTCGTTTTTTTATTTCTACATTTCCTGATTTTAATGTCTCGATGATATATTTTCTTTCTGGATTGGTTAGAACTCCGGCACCAGCTTCTACTGATAAAATTTGCTCAGGAACTTTAGTTTTTAGCATTTCAATAAATTCTGATTCATCTGATTTATCGTCTTGCTCAGTTACGAATATAACATTACCATAGAGGTTATATTCAATTCGTCCGACTCTTCCAATAAGATTTCTAAAGTCAACGGGAGTCATTTTACGTGTGAATATCTTTTTAGTAGTAATAAATAAGTTATCGGCTGGTAGGTTGACTCCTTCAAGTAAAGTGCTTGTGCAGAATAGTGTAGTAATTTTTCCTTTACGGAATAAATCTTCTATACGCATCCTAATTGACGAAGGCAGATAACCAATATGGTATGCAATACCTTTTTTAACCATTTCAGCCAAATAATAGTCTTTATGTACTGCACTAGAAATATCGCGAGATAAAACATCTAATTCTTTATCATTTAGTAGATTTAGCCTATTTGCAAAATTTTGAGCTGTTTGAACAGCCTTGTTTTTTGAATTAAAAAATACTATTGTTTGTCTATTACGAGATACCTCACTATTTCTATTGTTATATTCAATTACATGTAAAAAATCCTCTAAAGTAGCATTTTTATCGTTTATTTTGGCTATATTGATAGGTGCTTCGGTATGAGGATTATATACAGAAACATCTTTGCCTTTAAGATCAAGTAAAAACTTGATTTGTGTAACAGGAGAAAAAGAGGTCTTTAGAGCTTTAAAATTATTTTTACTAATATCTGTTAATAGTCGCAAATACACCTCTGGATTAGGAATATTTGGAGAGGCGAAAATAAACTTTGGTGGAGTATGTCGCTTATTTAACATATCTACAGTTTTATAATAAAAGGGAGCTCTGCTATTTTTTGCTGATAGTTTATGAGCTTCATCAATAAATAAATAATCTATTTTAAGATTAGGATGTGCGATAAGCATATATAATAAGCGTTCGGGTGTAACAATATATATGAAGTTATGCTCTCCCTCTAAAGCAATATCACTCGAAGCCGTAATTACTTTATAATTATGCTGCTCTAAAAGTTCATTAAGATCCTCACGAATAATCTTTTGAGAGACTTCATTAATTAAAGCTTTTGTTGGTACAACTATAGCAAAATTTTTTCTTGCATTATTTTCGATTTGCTCTTTTATAAACATCCTCATTAAGAAGGATTTACCCATAGATGTTGGAGCGGAGTAGCTAAAACACCTGTCGTTTAGATGATCGTATACTTGCTTTTGAGCCGATAGAAAATGCAAATTTTTTTGAGATGGAATTCTTAAGTAATCTTTTTTGAATTCAAGATAAGCTTGGCTTAAAAAGAATGGTTCGTTAAAACTTGTACCTAAGATATTTATTCCACGACTATTATCAGTATTTGAGAAGACAGAACCTCCAAATGCTTTGATACTATTGCTATGTGGAAATAGATAATTTAATAAAACAATAATCTCTTGAGCCCACATTTTCTGTTGTTCAGATTTTTCGTTATGGTTTGATTTTGAAAGCAAATCAGCAAAACGAAGTAAGTCATTGATTTCATTGTTATTTAATGTGTCTGTATTATCTGTAACTTGTAGAGTTTTCTTAGCATATGAAATCAAAGTTTTTTCATAAAGATTATTTAGATATGCGTTATTTTCTATATCATTAAAAAGTAGATTACCAATTTTTACTTTATTATCACTCATAATCAAACCTCACTTATATCAGTAAATCTTCCATTATTTTTCTCTTATCATTTTCTGCATCATTGAATGGAACGATATAGAAATAAAATGAGTGGGTATTCAGATTTAAGTTGTTTATTTTTGCTGTAATGTATGAAGAGTGTTGTTTTATATCGGTTTGCATTTTTGCATCCATAGCTTTACGAAAATCAATGTTTGATCTACCATTAGGATTTAATCCTAGAGAGTATCCTAGAAAAACTCCATAGGCTGTATCATTTATTACTGGGTTATTTCCTTGTGGGAGCATAATATCTATGATTCTTTTTGCAGTATTGGTATCAAAAGATTCTTCGAAAATGCGATTATCTACAAGCATTGCACTTGTATTGTTAGTATCATTCTCGATTCTTTCAATCGTAGCAAACGCGTTATCTATTGCTGAACGTATGTCTCCATTTATTTCAGATGAACCAAATACTGTCTGATAACATGGAATAGGGGATCCTGGGAGTTCTAGCAAATGGATAGCATCACTATATTTACCAAAACTAGAAGACGAAGCATTTAATTCAACCTTACTAAATAGCTTTGGTGCTCCAAGAATATCTTCCATAAATGCATACAGAAGAATTTCTCCTAATTCATTGCCAGTACCCTTAGTATCAGCAGGACCATTTTTTTTCATAATTCTGAGAGCTTGAATTCCAATGGAATGGGGATTAGTAGTTTTGCTTAACTTTTCAACTTGAGCTCTTGAAAAGACATATTCACTTATTGTTCCAACCAAAAAGTCATTTAAATTGGTATAAGTAAATAAATTGCTACTAACAGCAAGATGAAAGAGGCGTAGTTGTTCGGGATTAACTAGGCCTAGGGTTTCATTATGCTTTACCTCTGTGAAAATAGAGTTAAGGCTATTTCCTTTTATAGATTTATTTATTACAGAACTCACTACGTTCCTCCTCGTATAATATGTTTTACCGACACCTTTCTTTATGAAAAAGTGTCATGCAATAACTTGTTCAACTTTGGATATCCTGATGGTAGAATGTCTTTAGCAGACATTCTACAAAAGGTACGTCTATTTCCTCCTTACAGCACTTTATGTGACTGTTTAGAAAGCCTTACGCCTGCCCTTGATGTCATTATCTGCTTACACAGATGTTTCATCCTTTGGGGAGGGTCTTCCAGCAAGTATACCCTCGAAAGTGAATGCTAATTATGCGAGGTTTCAGTCAGCATCAAGGCTCAGGATAATCCTTTGTTGATGTCTCCATCCTTACCCGGAAAGGAGGTGATTTCGGATGAAGAACATTAATGTTCTTACTACTTTGTTTGTTGGTATTGACGTTAGTGCAAGGACAAATGTTTGTCTTGCAATGGATTTCAATTCCAATGTTTTACTAAAACTTAATGTCCCGAACAACCAAACAGGTGCAGATACGCTAAAGGCGAAGCTGCTTGACTTGATTCAAAGGTATGATTTCAAAACTACAATCGTTGCATTAGAATCAACATCGTTTTATGGTATGCATATATCGAACTTCCTGTCTGCTGATGAGGAACTTATTCCTCACAACGTGTATGTTCATCCTCTCAATCCTAAGATGATAAGCAACTACAGAAAATCTTTTATCGGCCTTGGTAAAACAGATCTCATCGATGCTTACATCATTGCAGACTTTGCAAGGGTCGGGCGTATTACCACAGAACCGTGGAAAGGTCCTCAATATCTTGCGTTGCAACGATTGACTCGCCATCGTCTTCACATGGCCGAATGCATTACCAGAGAGAAAGCATATATGGTATCCAATATCTTTCTCAAGTTCTCAGAACTTGCTGTTTTAAAAGAGAGCGACCATCCATTCTCAAGCAATCACACGGCTACCGCTGAGGCGATCCTTACGGAAATGCTGAGCTTGGAAGACTTGATTCGTCTTTCTTCCGAGGAATTGATTGAGTTTGTCTGCAGCCATAGTAAAAATCGTTATCTCAATCCTGAAGAAGTTTGCAAACTGCTTAAAAAGGCTGCTCGTGATTCATATCGCTTAGATAAGACTCTCTATGAACCCCTTACTGTTTCGATTGCTTCATCCTTTAATTGCATCGAAACCTATGAGCGTGAGATAAAATCAATCAACAAAGCCATAGAGAAAACACTGAAGGGTCTTTGTTCGGATGCCTTTACCGTACTTCAATCAATTCCCGGTATCGGACCGATCTTTGCTTCCGGCATTCTATCTGAAATTGGTGATATACACGCCTTCCATTCTGCAGATGCTCTTGCCAAGTATGCCGGCATCTATTGGAACCGTCATCAGTCCGGTGCCTTTGAAGCCGATAATACATCTATGGTAAAAGCCGGCAATAAATATCTGAGATATTATTTGATTGAAGCAACAAACAGCATTAGATGCCATGAGCCATCTTTTGCAGCTTACTATCGCAAGAAATACGATGAATCGAAAACTCATAACCACAAACGAGCACTCGCACTCACGTCTCGTAAGACGATTCGGCTGATTTACAGTTTGCTGGACAAAAATCAGCTTTACTCTGCAAACAGAGTACAAATAACTCCATAATTTCCTTTCCAAATTTTGAAGTTTTTTTCAAGGTTCTTTTTGTTGTGCGTCTAAATGCACGTTTTTATAGCAATATGTTTCAAATACCCTCTTGACTATTTACCAGATTGCTTTCATTGTGTTATTGAACTTTATTCAAACTTACCATCTGTATCAAAGATATGGTTTAAATCTTCATCTGTCATTGCTCTGGATACTTTATCGCGAACCGAACTCATAGACATATCAAGTCTCTTAAAACGTAAATTTCCAGCAGCATCTTTTCCTTTTCTGATAAGCTCAATCCTACCAACTCCTGGATTTTGTCTTGCATACTCTGCAAATCCTTTAGCCTTGCCAAGATTATCATTAAAAGCTGGATTATGTGGTTCTAGCACATCGATGATAAATTCATCTGGCATCACTGGATCTTTGCGGATTACTATGAAATCTGGATATGTTGGCTTTGTATCACCATCTATCTCGTAAGGAATACATAATGACCAAGATGCTCTAGGTGGATTTCTAAGCCAACATATGAAATCATCTCGATTAGATTCTTCATCTAAAACGCCAGATTCCCAGTCATTTAATTTCATTTTTGCAAATCCATCATCATTCACAAAAAGGTGATCATAGTATGCTTTGCCATCTGGGTCATGGGCGACGGTAATTGTTTCAGGAAGACGGAAATTATGTTTGCTTATTACATCTCCATCAGAAACTATGCGGTCGTATTGCTTACGGTAACTATCTGTTAATTTAGTCATGTATCTACGGTATTTATCATTTATTTCATGATATTTGAATTTTGCGTATTTGTTTAAATTGGCAATACATTCATCGTCTGCTGAAAATAGTATTACATCAATCTTTAGGTTTACTAAAAGATCTGGATTAAAATACGAATTCAGGTATTCATTTCCAATACCTTCAGATCCAAGACGTGTTTCTGCTAATCTAAATTGTCTATCAATATCTGCATCAGTTGTAAAAAACGAGTTCTCTCCATAACTTGATTTCATTGATTCCCCAAATACATCAAAGACTTGTGTCGATAACTTGAATTCTTTAGCTTTTTGTACAAGTTCATCGTATACATTTCGAGTCTTAAGATCTTCAACATAACTATTTATTAGTTGCACAATTTCCTTATGTGTTTCAGGTAAAACGTCTCTATCCATACTTGTTTGACTTAATAGGCGAGCAAGGCTAAACATTGATTTTAAGTAGTCATTAATTCGTATCTGTCTTACGTTGTAAGTCAATAATCCGGAATCATTTATTGCTTTTACTATTTTCTGACGATCTATGGTAGATGAACCAGTAAATTCATTATCCTCTATTATCTCATGATCTTTAGTTAGAGTAGTTTTGCCACAATTATCATCTGAATTATTTGGCATAGATGATTCTATATCTGTCTCTACAGTTTCAGTGTTGCTATTATTACTTGGAATTAAACTGTTATTTTCTTTGGAAGAAATATTTGTAGCTGTTGAAACATTATTTTTTTCTGGTTGATCACTAAAATTGCTATTATCAAATCCAGCTCCTGAAAAATCAAAATTCTGTTGATCAGGTATCTGCAGTGTAATATGTGAGGCTCTTCTTTTTGGAGTTATTGTTAATGTTTCAGTTTTTTTGTTTTCAATAGATTCACCATATATATCTGTTGGAATGCTGCCACCTTCTTCTGACTGTAAAGCCTTTATTACATCATCAACAGTTTCTTTTTCAAAGAAAGGCAGATATAGATGCACATCATTTAATGTATCATCTACTTGAATGTGCATTTGCATAGGTGTTCTTATCATTCTTCCTAGAAGCTGCGCAATATATGTAGCATCTTTAGCCCTACGAAAACTCATCATCGTTTCTGCTCTTGGACAATCCCATCCAGTTGAAAGATTTTCCTTGAAGAATACTACTTTGATTTTTTTATTTTCCTGAATTCGTGAAGGTTCTTCATATGGAACTTCTAGACCGGAGATTGTTATTGAAGAGTCAGTTTCACCAAATGTATGAACTACTTCTCCTTTAACAAAGTTCAAACCTGTTCGTTCTTCAATTTTTTTTAAGCATTCATCTAAATCTGTAGCAGAAATTGTTGATTGTGTACCATTTTCAACTTGAACGACAAAAATAGGATTAACATAAGCATAATGTTGTTCATAGCAGTACTGCGTCCAGTGATCCCATTTATCCTTCCAATCATCAGCAGCTGCCTGAAGAACGGCCATTGATTTATTTACAGAAGATTCTTCAGAATATGATATTACGATTCTATCTTTTAACAGGCCAGAAGAACGGACTTCTTCAGGTGACACTACAACTTTATGAATAGTAGATGACGTCCCCTCAACAAGTGCATTAAAACGTTCGGAAGTTGCTGACATGCCAATAACGACTGGCATAGCAGGGAGTTTATCTTCCTGGCTGCCTTTTAAGAACTTTTGCATAATTGTTGTTGCCTTCGCTGCATCTTTGTCTTTCATTCCTCGATGTGCTTCATCGATAATAAAATATAAACGGTTTGATTTTTCCGTAATTGTATTTCTTAATGTTTCCCAAATGGTGAAAGAACGACCGTCGCCAGTCTTTGTAAGGTTTTTACCTTTTCCTATTTTTTGAGTGTTTAAGAAATATATATGGCCGTCTTCTAAAAACTCTGCATCAAAATTCTCGTCATTTATAGTTTGACATTGACCAAGACGGATTTTGTCAGCTTTTGTATCGATTTTTAATTTAGATTGTTCGTTTAATTCTGGAGAATCAGATAGCCATACAAAAATAGCATCAGTTTGTTCTGGATAGTTTTCATCTCCGAACAGAATGCTTTCTATAAACGCAGTCATAATGATAGTTTTTCCAGCACCGGTTGGAGCTGTGAAAGAAATTACTTGCGGTGTATGCGTTCTTTGATAACTGCCTAAAGCTTCTGCCGTATTAATACGGAGATGTTTAAGGGCGAGTTCTTGAAATGGAAATAATGATACTTTCATGGTTTACCTCCCCGTATTTATCCTAAAATTATCTAAATAATCTCTGTATAACTGATATGATTTTTCAATGTTTAAATGTGAAATCATTTCTCTATATCCGCCTATTGAGTCAGTAACAATGAAGACGTTGTTAATAGAACTTTCTGTATTTATTTTCTCTTTGAACTCAGAAAATTCGTGTTCATCTATAAGAACAGCAAAGTCATTTTCTGGAAGTATTAACATTGACGGCAAGTTTTTAGTCGACAGTTCTGGGCACTTGCCTATACATCCGGTTTTCATCCATAAAACAGGTAAAAGTTCTTTGAATTGTCGTCCTAACGCGACAGCATTTTTATCAAGAAAACCAAGTTTAAAGAAGGCGGCATTAGATTTGAAACCGTCTGACATATCAAGGGTTGTATCAAGGTATGTTCCATTTAATGGCTTTTCGTTTATATCTATCCCTTTAATAGAACATACTGTTCGTGGCCAAGTTACATAATGGGCGATACCTAGTTTTTCCCATTCTGGATCACCTGGTTTATATCCGCCTTTTCTCAATTTTTTTGATTCTTCATCAGATACCTCGTTATTTGTAACCATAATACATCTACGGTTTCCTCCATCTTTTGCATTTAATAAATTAATTGCATGAAGTGTTGTACCAGATCCCTCTCGTGTCAAGGGTATGATAAATATTTTAATGATTTTTGATTTAAAAATTAAATTGTATTATATAATTGAATCTTTATATTATGCTATAAGTTCAGATTCAATTTTTTCGGTTAAGCTAGCTAGCTTATTAATAATATATGAGTAATCTTCACTGGTCCTTTTAATAAGATATATTGGTGGAGTTTTCATATTAAATTCTTGACCTAAAACTCCTGTTACATTAGGTGAATTTCTATGAGTCATTTGATTCCTGTAATCAGATAAATATCGATGATTGCCCTTCCAAGTTTCATCTACCCAGTTATTCTTATAAGATAAGGTACTCCTTGACAGATACATGGAATAAAGCACCTTAGCATCTATTGATAGGCTTTTAAACGTTTCATCTTCAATAAGAACTATAGGTAAGCGGATAAACCTAAAGCTTTCAGCGTCTCTCCCATAGAAATAATCAAAATCCATTCACTTCACCTCATCTCAATAAAAAAAGACATCTAAAATTTCTCTTAAATGCCTCTCTCCTTATCTTTCTTGTTGCTGGTGTTTTTCTTTCACCTTGTCTTTAACTACTGTATTTTTCACTTTCACCTTAAACTTATTTAAAATATCCCTTGTTGAATTTCTCTTATTTTCTTTCTTTTCATATCTTTCTATAGCTTTTTTAAAGGCTAGATCCATAGCCTTAGTATCTTTTGCCTGGAAGAATACAGAGTATAGTCCTGCCTCCTTATTCTTCATTACAGAAAACCTTACTCCATATCGGTTAAGTTGTTTTTTAAGTTCCTTGACTTCACCTTTTTGTAGTTCAATATTTTCAAGCTGACCTTTTTTAACCATATCCTTAAGTCTCCTTGAATTAGTCTTCCTTTTCTCACTAAGATAGTCAGCAAGTGGTTGGCTTTTTTCAGCTGCATCTTCCATAATCTTTTTAATTGCCTTAAAGATTGCTTTTGCTGAATACTCTGCAACCTTAATCTCAATATTTATAGCCTTATTATTGACTTCGTCATTTACCATGCAGGTAACCTCCTTTCTAGGGAAATAAAAAAAACGGCCCAGACTTTTATATCTGAACCACTAAGATTTATTAAAAGATTTCATGTATTGTTATAATATTAATTATTAACTAGCTCCTCTTTAAATATTTTTGTTAAATGATTTAATGAGTAGTTTACACGATTTGGTTTAAGCCAATCATCTAAAAACATAATAAGCTCTTCCTAAGATCTTAAAGCATCCTCTGCTATAGCATATATATAAAACCTTATTTAGTATCCATAGTTATATACTACCACCATTTCTTGTTTTACGTATTGATGTTTATCCCATGGTTCATTTTTTTGTACATATGGTGAAAACCTTTATAGATATAGGTTTTATCCATATTTAACTGATAATTGCACTTAAGCTCCTTTCAAATTTCACTTTGTTTCTGAAATAAATATCTCAGTCCTTCTTTGCTACTATCATTATCATTATTTCTAATATCATTAGTTATAGACTCACCATTATATATATCATAACCATAAGGCTCAGTAATAAAAATACCTTTCCCATTTGAGTAGGAAAGCAATTCTGCTTGATATGACTTCGATGTATCAACAGGTATCTTTCCACTTAAAGTTGTCTCCTCTCCCTTGGCTATTATATCTTCAATAGAAGCCCTCATCTTTCTAAGATCACTCATAACCCTTCCGCAGAAATCATTTGGAACTTGAACTGTATATTTTAAATAAGGTTCTAATATTTCAGTTCCTGCTTTTCGAAGAGCTTCCCAAAATACATATGGTGTTAAATTCCTAAAGTCAGAGGGGGTACTTACCGGGCTATAGTATAATCCGTAGTCAAAAGTTACCTTTAAGTCTGTAACTTCCCATCCATAAAGCCCTTCTTTACAAGCCTTCTCTACAGCATCTTTTACTGCATTTTGAAATGAATTATTTAAATATCCATAGGACACCTCTGTCTTATATAATAATCCTGACCCTATTGGTAGTGGTTCTATTGACAGTCCAATAGATGCCCAATAAGGATTTGGTGGAACCTCTATATGGATTACTGCTTTAGAGTTTCTCTTAGGTCGTTCTTTATATATTGTTTTCAATTCACCAAATCTAGCATCTATTTTGTATCGGCTTTTAAGTAGTGATTCTATTACTTCCATTTGAATATTTCCAAATAGCTTCAATATGATTTCTCCAGTATCTCCGTTAATTTCACAATCGAGAAATGGGTCTTCTTCAGTTAATTCAAATAGTGCTTCTATCAGTTTGCTTCTTTTGCTTAAATCACAAGGTTTAATTGATGCTCTCAATGCCGGTTGGGCTATCTTTATATCTAAAATCCCGTCATATTTCTTACCAATATAATCACCTATCTTCAGAGAATTAGCATTAGAAATAATAGCAATATCCCCACTATTAACCTGATCTACCTTCACAATTTCACCATTCATAATTGATTCCAGACTTTTTATCTTGAAAGTTTCTTCTGTGCCATTTATATAAACATCTTGACGTGTCCTTATATTCCCACTGAATACTCTTAAGAAAGTCATCTTTCTAGATTTTTCATCCCTATCAATCTTATAAACATACGCTGATAAAAGGTCTTCAGTATTATAGCTCTTGGTAGGAAGATATTTAGTAATGGCAAATAATAGCTCGTCAATTCCAATATTTTTTAAAGCCGAACCATGAAATACAGGATAAAGATTGCAGTTATTAATCTCATCCAAAAATACATCATTATATTCTTTTTCTGCAATGACATCGCCATTTATATATTTTTCTGCTAGATAATCATTTATATCCAGTAACTTCTCTATTATTTGACTTTGAATTACTTTATCATCCCTTACATTTGTCAATTCAAAATCACCTTTATCTTTTATTTTAACTGATTGCATTATTGCAAGATTAGAAGTTAATTTCTCCTGTATTTGAGTGTATATCTCATCCAAACATACTCCCTTTCGATCTATTTTATTCACAAATATAAGTGTTGGTATATTTAATTTCACTAAAGTATTAAAAATCACTTTAGTTTGGACTTGAATTCCTTCTTTTGCTGAAATTACTAAAATAGCTCCATCTAACACTTTCAGAGTTCGCTCAACTTCGGCTATGAAATCCATGTGCCCAGGTGTATCTATGATATTTACCTTTGTATCATTGTAATTAAATGAAACTGTAGACGCCCGTATAGTTATTCCCCTATCTCTTTCAAGTTCCATCGAATCCGTTGTCGTTGTAGCATTATCAACTCTTCCAATTTTATTAATCGCCCCACTTTTATATAATAAACCTTCTGTAACAGTTGTTTTACCTGCATCAACATGTGCTAATATTCCTATATTAATAATTTTCATTTTATACCTCCATAATTATATAAAAAATCCCCTGTGATAAAATACTCTCTTCACAGGGGAACTTATTTTTTATATAACTGCTTAAAGTAAATATGACATATACAATTCGATATAGCATAATCGTGCTATATCTTTAATCTGGTCAATGCCTTATAATACATAAAAATATAAATTTATTATTATGAGAATATTTTTAAATAAAAGTACAATTAACAAGCCATACAAATATTAACTAGTATGGAAAATGTACTTGTTCTATTTTATTAATAGTTATTTAAAAATACTATGCCTCATATGATAAAACTCCTTTAATTAATACTACATATTATAATATTTGTTTTTATTATATTTGTCAAGGAAGATTTGATCCCTTAACGCATTTAACTTGTCATATTACTAATAACTCGTAGAGATTTTTATAGGAATTCATCTTTACATGATATATTCAAATCTTAATTTTCCAGATTAGATGATGTTGACCCTCTGCCCAATAATTCTCTAGGAAATATTCAGGTTCACCAAACCTTTTTCTCCATATTTTCTGTGCATTGGAATATCCACTATCCATACAAAACTCTTTGATTCCTTTACATTGTAATTCTTGAATCATAGCATTCAATAGTAAATTACCTATACCCTGTCCTTGGTAATCTGGTCTTACAAAAACTGTACCTATTTCATAAAGGTTCTTATATTTTCCATGTGTACAACTATTAATTAGGTCACTGGCAGGTCCATATTCTATTGTACCTACTATACAGCCCTCATATTCTGCTATTAGGAAACATCTAAGTTCTCCATTGCTCTTTAGATCATTTTCTAAATATTGCTTCTTAGATTCAATTTCTTCCTCTAAATCTTCTACCATTTCTTCGATACCTTCCTTGATAAAGGTATCGACCACTACAATTTTAAAAAATTTAACTAATCGGTCTTTGTCATCTTCAGTTGGTCTTCTAATCCTAATGTGCATCAATTAAATCTCGCCCCTTTAATCACTCTATACTTAGTCTCTTAATAGCCTGCTCTACATCAGATGTGAAAAAAATATTTTTTCCTTTATTACATTCATAAATAAAATCTTTCAAACTCTTACTTGTATATATAGAGAAATCTCCCACGATCATGACAAATCTTGTTTCAACCATGGTGCATACTCTGTTTTCTCATATCCATAAGACCTCCCTAGATAAGAACAACGGCCTTCCTCACAAGTAACCGTCACATTTACTGTATAAGGTTCGGGTAGTATTGGACTTTGTTTTGTTATGTAAACTCATCCACTTTATTTCACCCTGATGTGGCTTCTGTTCGCCAGTTCGGGATTTTGCCTCTAGTTTCCTTCAGATTCCATGTCGCTGTGGATAAATTTACTTTTAGCTAAAGGTTCCTACCAAATAGCTTTTACCATCAAGTTGTTGCCCATGTTGGGCACACAAATAAAAAGGAGTAGCAAATGCTATCCCTTTTTTCAACAATCGCGCCCTTTTGTTAAATTAAATTATTATTGAACAATTAACATAAACTGGTAGAATCTTACGTATGTATTCAAGTTGCTAAGTCACGACCACCTTTGTAGGGAAAAGAGAATAACGGCAGTGAGAGATCCACCCAGAATTGCTGCTCCATGTATATCATGAAACATCAACAGAGTTATCACACCAATGAAACCACCTATACTAGATAGGGTGCCTAATAATTTTTCTGGATTTTTCCTTTTCATGATAATTCCTGTAAGAACCCCAACCATAATGAAGAGTCCTATTGATACATAGATTCTTCCACTTGCAAAACTGACAAGACCAACAACAATATAAAGACTTAACAAGAGAGAAAGTGGATTTGCTACCTTTTTCCTACTTATCAATGTAATAATATATAATCCACCTAATAGGCCACAAAGACCTACTGATGCTCCAGCGCCATATGGTTCCCATGCATAGCCTGCAATCTCGCCAATCAAACCTCCCGCTAAATAAAGAAAAAGAAAATCAATTTTTCCATATAATCGTTCAACTTCAATCCCGATTACTATAATACACACTATATTGAAAATGTACTGTCCCCAACCATCGGAATGGACAAGTAAGGGTGTTATAATCCTCCACCACTCTCCAGATGCCAATCTTTCGGGGTCACGACGAAGTATGTTCAATACTTCAGGTTGAAAAAATTGAAAAATTGTTACAATGGAGGTAATTAAAACAATGACCATTGTCAAGGACAAGAAAAACTTGTTGTTTTTTATTGTTTTACCGTACATATATCTTCACTCCATTAAATTACCCTAATTCCCGTATTAATCGCTTGAATGTGTAGTATGCTGGTTTCGGTGAGTAATCATCTCGCATAACCCCAAATTGATGGAATAGATCATCTATGGAACTATTAGCATCCCGGAGTCCGAAAAGTTCGAAATGTGAAATGTTAAGTTCACTTCGTAAACTGTAGACTGTACGTATCACTGTTTCGAGTACCTTTGATTGATGTTCATAAGACCTATCTAAATCAGAAATAGACTTTTTCCCAGTAGACCACCCGTTTTCAGTAATTCGTATAGGAACTGAATTTGGTATACCAGCCTTAACGAGATCCACTTCCCTTAAACTACGAAGTGTATGTTCCACGACAGAAGGCACTTCCTGTAAAGCGAGAGTTTGCTCACCAAACACGTCTACATAAAAATTATGTCCAATAAAATCAACATATTTAACAAATTTATCATTTCCTTCTTTAGTGAGATTCTCCCAAAAGTATGGAACTGATGCATCACCGCTTGGTACCGAACCAAATCCAATATTAATTGGGAGTTTAAGCTTTTGGGCTTGCTTTTTCGCTACAACCACTCCTTCTACCAATGCTTGAATAATATGCGGATTCGACCCCTCCATAAACGGTAAATTAGGTTCGTTGGTAATTTGAAGGGAGCCCAATGTGAGCCAAAATCGTTTATTACTTTTTTAATAAAATTAAGCCAATGATCAAGTTCTATATCCGACCCTTGTTTCTTTGTCCAATCACCTAATACTATACACAAGTCTCCCAATAAACTATCATCGCGAAAAAATGCTATATTGGATAACATTTCAGATTCCCATTCTTTCGTATAAACAATGTACATTCTCGGAATTACCCTTTTTGCATCCCCTTGTAAATCCTTTAAAGCTAGTTGAATCTTATCAAAATCATCAATAGGTCCTTTAGCCAACCCAGAAGGTGTACCTACCGCACCTAATGGGTAAACTCCAAACGTTAAACTAGTTGGATTCATATACTCTACACTTCCTTTCAGATAATCAATTTCGATTACTTTAAATTCACCCAAGACAACAAATTATAATACCACAATCCACTCCGTTTGATGTGCAGCTCTAATTCCACAACTGCGCCTGATTGCTTAGTTATTATTCTTTATTTGATTGTCTGTATATAACCATTACCACATATAAAAAATTGAGGATGAATACTTTATATCTACGACATCAAAAGAATTACCATTTAAAAGATTATTTACTTTTCTGTCTAAGCCTGCCTCAGTCATCGCAGTAAAGGTTTTTACATTCATTTATCATTCTCCTAAAATTAATAATTTATTAAGTAATCTGTCCCATTTGTTGAACTAGTCTTTTATAAAATGGCTTTTACATTCCCAATTCCACATCTTTCATCATTCAATTCTGTAGCAATTTGATTAATCGCTATCAGGTCAAATGATTACGCATTGTAATAAATTCCCACATCTATATCAGAATCTTCTGTATGGGTGCCTCTTGCACATGAACCCCTAATATAATACCTCTCACGCAAGGCCAAGAAGATAATTTCTCTGTTACCATTTGAATAGCATTGTCTACCATACTAATACACCCCTTTAATATCAAAAGCTATAGTCCCTTTTATTGGTCCACTTACAATTTATCAGTACTAAAAATAAAATAATTATCGTTCCAGCATACCCTTTCATTAACACTTCCAGTGCCTCCAGGCTAGGTATATCAAGAAAATTACTTGGTTCATCCATTAATAATATATTATAACTACCCATAAGCTTTTTGGCCAGCATTAATTTAATAATTTCGCCCCCACTTAAACAGATGGTTTTTTGTTAATATCCCCATCTTTAATTCCCATGGAAGTGAGTAATGAGCGGTTTTTGGAAATATTGTAATCACAATCCTCCTGTATAAATTCCATAACCTTTCGATTATGGTTATATTTATACCCATTTTAGGAAAATTAGCCTACTTCTGCCTTAGGGGATATTGATATACCATCTTCATGGTTTAATATCATTTCGATTAGAGTTGTTTTCCAGTACCATTTTCTCCAGTTAGTGCCACATTTGCCCCGATAGGAATTTGGAAGGAGGCTTTTTTAAATAGCACATTATCCCCAAAGTTCCTATTCCCTTCTTCTCCAATAATAGGGTAGGGATTATGAAGTTCAAATGCCTTGCTCTGTTTAAAACGAATAGCGCTGACGTTTTCTAGAGCTTTTATTTCCCCCAAACCTTCAATTCTCTGCTCAATGGACTTAGCAGCATTATGCAATGTTTCTTGCTTGTTTCCTATAGTTTTCTGATGGAATATTTATTTTACTGGCTTCTACCATTCCCTTCCCTAAAAGGATGTGCAACATTCATTTCTACATATTTTTCAATAATACTATCAAAATCGGACCCTGGCATCTTTTCAATAACTTCCAGGTTAGATTCTAAAAATCCAACAGGAGCAAAACGAAAATTACCTTTTGATAAATTAACTGTCCTTATTTTTCTTGCACAATCAAATACATCTTGAAATATATAATGATGAATTTGTTGCACTCCCTTAAATGTTCCTACTTCAAAGGTATCTATTATCCCGTCATCAAAAAGTTCATAAGCTCTTTTTTGTTAATTCTGTATTTTCCCACATAAATCATACCTCCTTTTCATATAACATATCTCTTGTTCCATATTCCCCCTGTTATTCTATAAACTCTTTTGGGATTATGCCTTCTGAAAATCTTACTCTTTTATGTAAGAAGTTATCAGCTTTTAACTATTAAAATTATCACTAAACCCAAAAGATTTGTTGCACATTTTTCTATATCCACGACGCAGTTTATAAACTACACGCTTCTTTAATTATAATATATTTTCATCTTTTAGTTCTTTTATTGCCTTTTTCACGGCTGTTTTTATTACAAAATATAGGATTATTGCTGGTATTCCTAGGTATAAAGGTAATGAAATAAAAAGTGAAGGTAAAACATTAATCATATGAGTTCACTCCTTTAATTTCAATTAAGTTCGCTTAATACTACATATACGTAATTATTATTATTATTTTAAATGTAATTATACTAACTAATTGTCAACTATTAAAGAACTAATATTCTTGCCCCCTCTCATACATTGCTTACAGCAATCAACTTTAATTACTCTAAGCAATACACAAAATATATTTATTTAAAGTTCCTGAAACCCTTGGTTTCATAACATTAACTGCACCCATCACTTTTATGACACGTTCCCCAGCAAAAAAGTCTAAAACAAGTGCCTCTGGTTTATTAGCTACAAAAAAATTCAATGTATCTCTTACTGCATAGAGGGATTTTGGAAACGAAAAATGTCTTTGTTGAAGTATTTTAATTAGTAAGTTTGAACCGTTAACACCTGCATCGTGAGAAGAAATATTCCAGCTGTTTCCAGGAATAAAACGAATACTTGTGTTTGTATTATCACAATCATCAAAAACAATTCCGTTATCAGTTTTAATGAAATTTCCATATTCACCAGATAGTGTACGATTTCGATCTCCACTTTTTACATAATATATAGCAGCACGATTGTTTTTTATAGGTCCACACTTCAAGAAACCTTGTTCTAGAAGTTTATTTGCATTTTCCGGAGTTATTTGCCAGCGCCCTTCACTTCCATTTTTACGCATTGGCCATACAGGAATCGTATTTTGAGGTGTTTCATTTACACTTTCTTTATTTACATCAAGAGCAATGGAAGAACCTATAGAGTGGATTTTGTTGTCTTCAGTACTTACATAAATAGGGTAAAAGCATCCAGGACTATTTTTTCTAAAACCAGTTGAATCTGTTCTGCTTAAGGATGTCCAGTGCATTTTCCCACGTACGGTTTTCTTGTTATCTTGTTGTACAAGCCATTCAGAACTTAATTCTAATGCATTTGGAGATGATTTACCTAAAAATACAAAGAAAATATACTCGTTAACTCTGCCAAATTCACCTTCTCTAGCTACAGAACGGACATTAATAACGCTTGTAACCATTTGAATTCTTGACGAAGGGAAAAGTTCCTCTAATAAACAACCAAGATGTAAATACTCTTTTTCATCTATGGTTACTATTAGAACGGAATCTGACGAATTGAGTAACTTTTTTGCCAATCTAAGTCTTTTATCCATCATTGATAACCATTTGCTGTGCCTATATGAATCAGAAGAATCTACATAGTCATTATTGTACTTCCAGTCTCTCGCACCAGAATTGTAGGGTGGATCGATATATATACAGTCTACTTTTTCAGCATATAAGTACTCTAGTAATTGAAGTGCATGATAATTGTCTGCTTCAATTAATGTGTGCCAAAGATTACTATCTGGAACGTTACATACAGAGTCGATTGGTTTAAGATAAGGGTATATTGCCTCACCGAATTCAGCAATTGTAACAAGATCTTTTAATGGCAATTCGACTGTTTCTTGAGTGCTCTTATCTAGACAAATAGCAGTGTTTTCAACAATATCTTTCACTATGTAAATAGCATTAATCTTTTTATCCTTAATTGCTACTTTGCTACCAACATGAACTGGAACATCAAACAGAGGAGTGCATTCAGGCATATGTTCCTCAAAAACAAGACCAAATTTTTTTTGTTTTGATAGCTTATCTATTTCTTCTTGTATTCTGTTTTTCAAATCAGAATCTTGTATTTTATTTATTAAATCGTTAATTACAGACATTTTTGTCTCCTTCGTTTGAATTGTTGAGAGGAGAATTAGTTGATTTTTCCTCAGGTGTTTCTAATTTATAGTTGTCATCAGAAGCTCCACCAGATCTAATCCATTCATCTACTTCTGATATTTTAAATTTCCAAAGACGACCTACTTTATACGCAGGCATTTCACGTTTTGCTATCCATTGTAGAATAGTTTCACGTCCAACACCAAGGTAGATTTGAATGTCTTTTAGACTGGTCCATTTTTCGATTTTGTTATTCATTAAAAGCCTCCACTTTAATCTGGTATAAAAGTAACTTTAATTCTTATATCAAATGTGTTTCTATTTGGGAAACAATCATTTCCATCGCTATCTTGCATAATATAATGGCATACGAATTCGCCTTCAGATCCTCGTGTTTCGAACTCTATAGTTTTTGTAAAATAATTGTTTGGCTCAATATCGGGAATATTGATTTCACGTTCTGCCTTGGGAATAGGGCAGGACGTTTTTTCTTGCTTAAAAATAAGCCTTCGATTTATCCAAGGAACTGATCCCGAATTTAAAATATTAATCTTAACCTGTATTACTTCATAAGTTTTTGCATCTATCCATTCAATACTTGAAATACGGTTTGCAGAATCGCCATCGTATAAGGCTTTGTGATATTTAATACCATTTGAAATATGGCCAGCCTCAATTTTTTGATATTCAGAAATAATGATATTTTCAACATCATTTTTTTTACTGGTAAAGATTAAATGGTATTGACGTGCAATCGCAAGCGATAGCATTTTCTTATCAGGAATAATAGATTTTGAGAATCCAAATGAAATAGAAAGATTTTGTAAATTAGAATCTTGTATGTTCTCAAAGCAAAAATTAGATAATTTTTCTTCTGAAAAAGAAGCTAAAGCATCCTTCTTCATTTTATCAGTAAGTTTTTTGCTTCCGTTACAAAGTTTTTTTTCATAATCATGGTCACTATATCTTAAAGCGTTTGTAGGATTACAATCTAGTGCTTCAAATAATTTGAATACAAACATTCCTTGGTTACTTATTTTTGGTTTACAACTCTTTTGAATTGGCAAGCTGCACTCTGAAAAGTTCATTCTAATTTCCTCTCAAATAATCGGTCCCATAATTTTAAATTATCAGTCCCAAAGTCCCTTTTTAGTCATAAGTAAGTCCCTTTCCTTCAAGGTATCCTATGAGTAGATAGATGAGAGAGTGGACTAATTATTATCTAATATTATATACCATATTGCCATCTTATTCAATATAAACAAGTATAAATGGTTGATAATCCACTAAAATCGTCTATCAGCCCAATTTAAGAAAGCGAGGTGATAGAAATGGCAAAGAATACTAAGCAAACTTCTAAGCGAGTAGCTTCCAAAGCAAGCAAAGTTCTTCGTGACGGACGCTACAGCAAGACATCAAAATCTGTTGCAGGTAGTGCTCTGTCTCAGACAAAGAAGAAGTAAAGAAAAAAATAGGCAGTGACAGATTGGAATAATCAGCCTGCCTATCTCCTTTGGGGGAACAAACAACTAAATTATCATAGAGCCTGATTAGCTATAGGGCGATGGGATACATCATACGGCACTCACGGATTTATTCGTGAGGTGCTATGTGAGGTACCTCTATTTTTCTATGGCTATTTTTAGGCAAGAGAGTCGGTGCTTCATATAGCATCGACTCTTTTTGTATCCCTTCGTCCTACTGCAATCAGCAGAAAGGGAAGGGATTTTTATGAAAATCAAAATACGTTACGAAAAAGAGTTTACAACATTCGAACTAAACCTATCGGACATTAAAGGCTGGTTAAACATTGACTTGTTACCAGACGAATCAGAAGAAGAGTTTGAAGAACGAGTACAAGAAGAGATAGACACTCAGTATAACCGTCCAGAATACAATGTCATGCATAAGCAAGAAAGGCATAAAGGATTTGCTATTTCAACAAAGGATGAAGATGGTGAAGAGACAGGTGATTTTGAACCAAGTATGAGTGAGGTGGTGGATCCGTCTATATTCCTTAAAGATGAGATTGATAGAGAAAACAAAGAAAACTATGAGGCTGTTAAGGAGTTTGTTTATTCAGTTTTGAAACCAGAAGTTGCTGATTTATTTATGGCAGTGCGAATTGATGGGGTGTCAATCAACGAAAAAGCAGAATCAATGCTAAGCCGAGATGCATTTGAATCTGAAGAGGAATACAACAAGGCGGTTTCAAGACTTTCCAACTCTATCACACAAAAATTAAAGAGAGCGAATAAAAATTTAGAAAAAAGTTTTTCAAAAGCGTCAGATTTTGGACTCTCCCAAGGCTACCAAGTAGGAGGACAAAATTCCTCCAATAAAAATAAGGAGGTCAAATAGATGACTATTGAAGAAAGAATCACCTACTTGGAAACAATGGATAAGGTAAGAGACCAGCAAATAAAAGAGCTCCAAGTGGCAGTAGAAGAATTAAGCGGATGTGTGAATGGAGGTGTTAATCATGAAAGCAATGATTCCAATGAATGATTATGGCATTATGGCTGACAAGCATAACATCGCCAGAGTAGACAGCAGATTTGTTGCACAGTTCTTTGAGAAAAGACATTCACATGTAATTCGTGATATTCAGTCAATCACTGAACCCAAATCTGGGCTGAGTGAAGAATTCACTAAGCTAAATTTTGCGCTCAGTGAATATAGAGATACTACTGGAAGAAAACTACCATGCTATCTGTTAACAAGAGACGGTTTTACCATTTTGGCAATGGGCTATACCGGGCCAAAGGCTATGAAGTTTAAAGAACTATATATCAAAAAGTTTAATGAGATGGAAGATTTCATAACAACACTTCTTTCAGCAAGAGAGATGTTTCCTATCTTAACTGAAAATATTACTTTAATTCATGACCATCCAAAGGCTTATCACTATAGTAACGAATGCGACATGATAAATCGACTTGTTCTTGGGATGTCAGCAAAACAGTTCAGGGAATTGTATGGGCTAGATAAAGGACAAAGTATTCGTCCTTATCTAAGCTCTGGTCAAATGTATCTAATAGATAGATTGCAAAAAATTGATGCGGGGTTACTAATTTCAACACCGGACTATCAATCAAGAAAAAGACAACTTGAGTGGTATTTAGGAAAGATTGGGAAGGAGGCAGACCATGAGTAAGACATACAAGAAACATCTTGAAAATCCAAACTTTAGACCACTTGCATATATCTGCTCTCCATATAGTGGTGATAAAGAGTTAAACATTAAGAAAGCCATTCGCTATGCAGAGTTGGCATACAAGAATGGTGCAATTCCTGTCACACCACATCTCTTATTTCCTTTTATGGATGATAGAGATTTAGAACAAAGAAAGGATGCACTTTTCATGGATATCATACTTCTTGGTAAATGCCAGGAGGTGTGGGTGTTTGGCAGTCAAATTACTGAAGGCATGAAAAGAGAAATTGAAATCGCTGAAAAAAGAAAACAGGTTATTAAGTATTTTACAAGTGAGGGTTTGGAGGTTAAGACAAATGCTAAATTTTAATTGTTATGATGCTACTTGCATCGGAAATAAGAATAACTGCCTTTATCCTAATGTGGTCACAGTATCTGATAGGGATAGCTTTATAAAAGCTATCTCTTTTGACCATGTTACAGCAGAGTTTCAAGGCAGTTATAGAAGTAAAGATAAGTTCATAACTTCTAATTGCATACCTATGGACTGTGATAATGACCACTCAGATGATGAAAAAGACTGGGTGACACCTTTTGATGTGGCATTAGCCTTTTCAGGAGTATGCTTTTTTGCATCGTATAGCAGAAACCATATGAAGATAAAAGGAAATAAGTCAGCAAGACCAAGGTTTCATATATATTTCCCAATTGAAGAAATAAAGGATGCTGAAGAATATGCAAGCTACAAAGAGCAACTTTATAAGGAGTTCTCATATTTTGATGATAATGCTTTGGATGCTGCCAGATTTATTTATGGTATTTCTAATCCAAAAGTAGAACTCTATGATGGCGAGCTTTCAATTATTGAATTTCTACAAGAAGATGAATTTGCAAAACTGGATGAAAAGAAAATAGAAAGTGGAAGTAGAAATAATACTATGAGCCATATTGCCGGCAAGCTTATAAAGAGGTTCGGTGCAAGTGATGAGGCACATGAGAAATTTTTAGAACAGGCAACTAGATGTGATCCTCCTCTATCTGATGAAGAACTATCAACTATATGGAACAGTGCTAAAAAATTCGGAGATAAGGTTTCAAACCAAGAAGGATATATATCACCGGAGCAGTACAATCTTGAACTTCAGCTTATGCCAGAAGATTTTTCAGATGTTGGCCAAGCGATAATTTTAGCAAGGGAGTATGGGGATAAACTCCGTTATTCTCCTGCAACAGATTTTCTTGTATATAATGGATGCTTTTGGGAAGAGTCACAGCCTAATGCTCAAGCAATAGCACAAGAGCTGACAGCAAGACAGCTAGAAGAGGCAGAAATAGAAATACAAAAGATGGTAGCTGAGATGAACAAAAATGGCGCATGGGCACTTATTGCTGCAATGGGTCCAAAGAAAGCAAGTGCCCAGTTTAATAGAGAACAAGCAAGGTCTTTTGAAAAATATGAGCAGGCTGAATCTTATCGTAAGTATGCAATTAAAAGAAGAGATACAAAATATATCTCTGCTGCACTTAAGGAAGTAAGGCCTATGGTTCAAATCGAACAGTCGATGCTTGATGCAGATGAATTTCTATTAAATACACCGTTTGAAACTATAAATCTTGTAACTGGTAGTAAAAATAATCACGAGGCATCTGACTATATTACAAAACAAACAACGGTATCACCTAGTGAAGATGGTAAAGAAATCTGGGATGATGCACTTAACACTTTCTTTGTAAATGATGATGCCCTTATTTCCTATGTTCAAAAAATAGTGGGACTTGCATCAATAGGAAAGGTTTATGTTGAGGCTCTTATTATTGCATACGGTGAGGGAAGAAATGGTAAGTCTACTTTTTGGAATGTAGTATCAAAGGTGCTTGGAACATATAGTGGGAATATGTCTGCAGATATGTTAACTGTTGGATGCAGAAGAAATGTAAAACCAGAACTTGCTGAGGCAAAAGGTAAAAGACTGCTTATTGCTGCTGAACTTGAAGAGGGTATGCGAATGAATACATCAAATGTAAAGCAGCTTTGTTCTACTGATGAAATCTTTGCAGAAAAAAAGTTCAAATCTCCGTTTAGTTATGTTCCTAGCCATACCCTAGTTTTATATACCAATCACTTGCCAAGAGTAGGAGCAGTCGATAAAGGGACATGGCGAAGATTAATAGTCATTCCTTTTGATGCAAAGATTGAAGGCCAAAACGATATAAAGAATTTTACAGAATATCTATATGAAAATGCTGGTGGTGCGATTCTTTCTTGGATTATCGAGGGAGCAAAGCAGGTTATTGCAGATGAATATCATATTGATCCACCCAGAAGAGTGGAAGACGCCATAAAAGCATATAGAGAAAACAATGACTGGATGAATCATTTCTTAGATGAATGCTGTGAAATTGACAGTGCTTTTACAGAGAAAAGTGGTGAGCTATATACCGCTTATCGAGCATATTGTCTTAGAACAGGTGAATTTACCAGAAGTGCAGCCGATTTCTATTCTGTTTTAGAGCTTGAAGGATTCAACAAGAAAAAGACAAAAAAAGGAATAATTGTATTTGGCATTCGTCTTAAATCGGATTTTGAAGATTAAAAGGTGCAGGTAGGTGAAGGGTATTTACTATTATTGTCTATATAGGTAAAAAAATAAGTATATATATTAATATAGGAAAATACCCTGCATATCCCTGCACCTCTACCAAAAATGGAGGTTTTCATGTTAGAAAAAGAAATAGAAAAGGCCTTAGTAAAAAGGGTTAAAGCATTGGGTGGCTATTGCATAAAACTTACTAGTCCAAGTATGGATGGACTTCCAGATAGAATGGTATTTTTATCAGATGGGAAGTTTGCTTTTGTAGAACTTAAGGCAAAAGGCAAAAAGCCAAGACCTCTTCAGTTAAAAAGAATGGCAGATTTTATGAGATTAGGGTTTAGGTCATTTGTGATTGATGATAAAAAACAAATCGGAGGTGTTATCGATGAAATACTCTCCTCATGATTATCAAAGGTATGCAACGGACTTTATCATAAATAATCCAATATCAGCAGTTCTATTGGAAATGGGTCTTGGAAAAAGTGTCATAAGCCTTAGTGCAATAAATGAACTTATGCTAGATTACTTTGATGTATCAAGAACACTTGTAATTGCACCTCTTAGGGTAGCCAATAACACTTGGCCAGATGAAATTGAAAAGTGGAATCATCTAAAATATCTTAGCTATTCTGTGGTAACAGGAAGTGAAAAAGAAAGGCTTGATGCACTAAAGAAACCTGCACACATTTATATTATTAACCGTGAAAATGTAGACTGGCTTATTACAAAAAGTGGATTCAAGTGGACATTTGATATGGTAGTTATTGATGAACTATCATCTTTCAAAAGTTATCAGGCGAAAAGGTTTAAGTCACTTCTTAAAGCAAGACCAAAGGTAAAAAGGATAGTGGGGCTAACAGGTACACCATCCAGTAATGGACTTATGGATTTGTGGGCAGAGTTTAGACTCCTTGATATGGGAGAAAGGCTTGGAAGATATATCACTCACTACAGACAGAACTTCTTTGTGCCGGATAAAAGAAATCAGCAGATGATATTTTCATATAAACCTAAAGATGGTGCAGAGAAACAGATATATAGTTTAATATCTGATATCACGATTTCCATGAAATCAAAAGATTTTCTGAAAATGCCAGAGTGCGTGCTAAACGAAGTTGAAGTTTGTCTATCTGAAAAAGAAAGAAAATTATACGATAGCTTAAAAGCTGATATGGTTTTGAAACTTGAAGATGAAGAAATTGATGCTGTAAATGCTGCAGCACTTTCAAATAAACTCCTACAAATGGCAAATGGTGCTGTATATAACGATAAAAAGGAAAGCATTGTAATTCATGATAGAAAGCTAGATGCGCTTGAAGACTTAATCGAAGGAGCTAATGGGAAACCAGTCCTTATAGCCTATTGGTTCAAATCGGATCTTGAAAGAATAAAGAAAAGATTTGATGTTAGAGAGATTAAGACAGGTAAGGATATAGCTGACTGGAATGAAGGAAAGGTGCCCATTGCAGTCATTCATCCTGCAAGTGCAGGTCATGGACTCAATCTTCAAGCTGGGGGATCGACTCTAATATGGCTTGGACTTACCTGGTCGCTGGAGTTATATCAGCAAACCAATGCCAGACTTTACCGTCAAGGGCAAGATAGTACGGTTGTCATTCATCACATCTTAACTAAAGGAACGATTGATGAAGATGTTATGAAAGCCCTTAAGGCAAAAGAAAAAATTCAAGATGCACTGATTAATTCAGTGAAAGCAAGATTAAAATAAAGAGGAAAAGAGGTTCTAGAGAGAACTTACCTCAGATGGAGGTAAGAATGGATAAAAAAGAATATTTAAAGCAACACAGATTACTAAATCGAATTATTGAAATTGATTTAGAGGAACTAAAAAGAATTAGAGAGTTATCAGTCAGTGTTTCAAGTATTGCTTTTGATAGAGATTATGTACAAACTACTAGAAACACAAGAGCACCATTTGAGAAATGGCTTGATAAGATAAACATTCTTGAGATAAAAATAGCTAACGAAGTAAATCTTTTCATGGATCTGAAACTTCAGATACTGGAAACAATAGAACCATTAGAAAGTATTGATGAAAAGCTGGTTCTAAATTACAGGTATGTCAAAGGTCTAGAATGGGATGAGATTTGTTCTTTGTTATTTGCAAGTGAAAGGACTGTTTATAGATGGCATGGAAATGCTTTAGCAAAACTGAAACTACCGGAAAATCCAATTAATATTAAAAGTTGTCAGCTAATGGCAGTTGATGGCAGTGAATGGCAGTAATTGTCAGTAGATGTCACATAAGCTAATGTGGTATGATATACTTGTAAAAAGTATAAATAAAGCTAAGCCTTGAGGGAGAATTCCTTCAGGGCTTTTCTTATGCCCAAAAGGAGGTGGAAGACTTGCCAAGAAAGCCAAAGCGTCCATGTTCTTATCCAGGATGTCCTAACCTAACCGATGGTAGGTTCTGTGAAAAGCATCAAAGGGAAGAGAACAAACGATACGAGAAGTACGACAGGAATCCTGCTGCATCTCGTAGGTACGGACGAGTGTGGAAAAGAGTAAGAGATGCTTATGTTAAGGAGCACCCATTTTGTGAGGAGTGTTTTAAGAAGAAAATTTTAGTACCTGTAGAAGAAGTGCATCACATAAAACCTCTTTCTGAAGGTGGAAATCATAATAAAAGTAATTTGATATCTTTATGCAAATCGTGTCATGCGAGAATTCATGCAGAAAGAGGAGACCGTTGGAATAAAAAATAAAGGGGAAGGGGCGGTCATTATCTCTACGAACCTATCCCTTGGGGAACGGGCGTGGGGTCTCACGCACAAAAATGCAGGTTCAAAGAGGGTATTAAAGAAAACTAAAAAATATGAATGGAAAGGAAGTGATGAATGTGGCCAAAGATGGAACATACAGAGGTGGCAGAAGAGTAAAAGCAGGAGATAAACCAAGGCCAATAGCTGAAAAAATACAAAATGGAGAAAAAGTAAAACTGCTTGCAAATGATATACCGGATATGTACTATGCAGAACTTGATTCTGTAGATTTACCTGATGGTGTAGAACTTGATGGAATAGATATGCCAAAACCTGGTGAGTACCTATCTGCAAAACAAAAGGATGGTATTCCACTAGGCGCAGATGAAATATATAAAGAAACATGGCTGTGGCTAAAGGAGAGAAAATGCGAAAAGTTAGTAAATAAAAGATTGATTGAGTCATATTCACAGGCCTTTGCCAGATATATTCAGTGCGAGGATGCTATTAGCAGGTATGGAATGCTTGGAAAGCATCCAACAACAGGTGGAGTAATTGCTTCGCCATTTATTCAGATGTCATCACAGTTTCAAAAAACAGCAAATCTTATTTGGTATGAGATATACGACATCGTCAAACAGAACTGTACAGAAATTTATGAAGAAGATAGCGATGACCTTATGGAGCAGCTATTAAGAAGAAGGAGATAAGAAAAATGATAGAAAAAGTAAATCCAAAACACCCGTATAAAATCGCAGATAGAATAGCAGGTGCGATTGTAGATATAGCATATAAAAATTGTGATAATCCTAAAGTTGCCGTAGAAGTATTAATCGGTCATGGTGTTTGTCATGTGATTATAGAAAGCACGGTCAATTTTAAGTATAAGGACATTAAAGAGGCAATAGCTCGTATTGCAGGAAATGTAAAAAAGGATATAGTAATAGTTCCTCAAGATAAGCATCTATCTAGTAATCAAAAAAGGAATATTAGATGTGGAGATAATGGCATCTTTAAAGGAGTACCTCTTACACTTGAACAAAAACAGCTATCTAAGATAGCAAGAAAAATTTATTCTAAATATCCATATGATGGCAAATATATCCTAGATGATGCAAAGCTTATTATTTGTCAAAGTAATGCAAGAAAAAATGAACTTGAAAAATTTTATCCAAATGCAATCGTAAATCCATTAGGAGATTGGACTGGTGGATTTAATGTTGATACAGGTGCTACTAACAGAAAGCTTGGTTCAGATATGTCAGACTCAGTTACAGGTGGAGGCCTTCATGGTAAAGACTTATCCAAAGCAGATATATCAGTAAATATCTACGCTTTTCTTAAAGCACAGGTGGAACAAAGACTGATTGAACTTAGCTGTGCCATTGGTGATGAAGTAGTTGACGGTAAGCCGTATAGCGAAATCGTGAATATCGCAAGAAAGTATATAGACTCTATTGGTGGATTTGAGAAATTCGCTGAATGGGGTCTTTTTTAATGGGGTGAGTTTATGAAAACAAAAATGGAAATGGTGGAAATTAGTAAACTAGTCCCTTATGTGAATAATGCAAGAACTCACTCTCCAGAGCAGATTATGAAACTTAGATCCTCTTTACGAGAATTTGGTTTTATCAATCCGGTTATCATTGATTCCAAGTTTAATATCATCGCAGGTCACGGAAGAGTTATGGCAGCTAAGGAAGAAAAGATGGAAGAAGTGCCATGTGTACTTGTAGACTATCTATCTGAGGCACAGAAGAAAGCATATATCATAGCTGACAACAAAATGGCACTTGATGCTGGCTGGGATGAGGAACTACTCCGAATTGAGATTGAAGAATTAGAAGGCATGGATTTTGATTTAGCACTTACCGGTTTTGATGGAGCAGAACTTGATGAGTTATTTGGAAACTCTGAGAAGGAAACGGTGGAAGATGATAAATTTGACTTGACATCAGCACTTGAAAAAGCTGCCTTTGTAGAAAAAGGTGATATCTGGACTGTTGGCAAACACACTTTGATGTGTGGTGATGCAACAAGTAAGGAAGATGTAGATACTTTGATGGGTGGTAAAAAAGCCAATCTCATTATTACCGATCCCCCTTATGGGGTCTCATTTAAAAGTGCCAGTGGACTTACGATAAAAAACGATTCGATGAAAGAGGAAGAGTTTTATAATTTCCTTCTTCTATCCTTTCAAAATATGGCGGGGCATTTGGAAAGTGGTGGAGCAGCCTATATATTTCACGCTGATACGGAAGGTCTTAATTTTAGAAAAGCTTTTATTGATGCAGGATTTCATCTTGCAGGCTGTTGTATATGGGTAAAGAACTCACTTGTTCTTGGTAGAAGTGACTATCAGTGGCAACATGAACCTGTGCTTTATGGCTTTCTTAAAAATGGTAAGCATTCATGGTATTCCGATAGAAAACAAACAACCATTTGGAACTTTGATAAACCAAAGAGAAATGAAAATCATCCGACATCAAAGCCACTAGATTTACTTTCCTATCCGATTCAAAACTCAAGCCAAGAAAATGCCATCGTAATTGATACCTTTGGTGGTAGTGGCTCAACCTTAATGGCTTGTGAAAAGACAAATCGAATCTGTTTTACGATGGAACTTGATGAAAAGTATGCATCTGTTATTCTAAGACGCTATGTAGAAGATACTGGTGATGAGGATGGTGTTTTTGTAATAAGGAATGGTAAGAAATTTCAGTATAAAGATTTAGTGAAAGAGGTGGAAACTTATGGAGAAAAAACAAAATAAACCTCTAACACTTTGTTCTCTATTTGATGGTTCAGGAGGATTTTGTTTAGGAGCAAAACTTGTAGGTATAAAGCCTATTAGCTGTTCAGAAATTGAACCATTTCCAATTAGGGTAACTACAAAAAGAATGCCGGATGTAAAACATTTAGGAGATATATCTGGTATTAAAGGAAATGAAATAGAACCTGTGGACATCATCACTTTTGGAAGTCCATGCCAAGATATGTCTATAGCAGGTAAAAGAGCGGGGCTAAGTGGTTCTCGCTCTAATTTATTTTATGAGGCAATTAGAATTATTAAAGAAATGAGGGAGGAAACGCATGGAGAAAAACCAAGATATATCGTTTGGGAAAATGTTCCAGGTGCATTCTCCTCAAACAAAGGAGAGGACTTCTTCTCAGTCCTCAAAGAAATCTGTGGGATCAAAGGACATAAAATTGATGAGGCTAGACCTAAGAAATGGCAAAACGCAGGACTTATCATGGCAGGAGATTTCTCACTTGCATGGAGGGTATTTGATGCTCAGTACTGGGGAGTTCCCCAAAGAAGAAGACGTATCTACCTTGTCGCAGATTTTAATGGAGAAAGTGCCGGAAAAATATTATTTGAGTCCGAAGGCATGTCTTGGCATCTTGAAAAGAGCAAATGCCCGTGGAAAAGAACTGCCGGAGGTCTTAAAGAAAGCACTGGAGATGCAGTCACAAATCTATGCTTAAATGACCAAGGGGGTCAGAGGATGGATTTTCATGAAGAAAAGACCGGAACAATCACTGCAAGTGTAGGAAATCACCCGCCACTGGTATTTGAAAATCATGGACAGGACTCAAGATTCAAAGGGCCTCTCGCTGTAAGTAATACCATAGGGGCAAGCCTTGGAACTGGAGGAAATAATCAGCCTTTTGTAGTAGAAGATAGTACCAGAACCTTTGATGTCCGTATTACCTCAGAAAATACCAAAAATCATAGAGCTAATGTTTATGAAACCGATGTGGCAAGAACTATCAATACAGGTCAAAACTCACCGGAAGCCAATCAAGGCGGACTTGCCATTGTCTACTGTGACAAAACAGCAGGTACATTATGTGCGATGGATGGTCCAAAAGGTGTTCATAGTGAGATGGCAGGTCAAGGTAAACTTATCGTAGAAAAGGAAATTTTTTCAACCAGCAAAAACTCCCATCATACTGAGGCGATGGAAAATCTAGCTAATACCTTAGTGGCAAGTGACTATAAAGATCCTCCAGTTGTAAATGGCATTGAGGGTCAAAAATATATTGTTAGAAGGCTTACTCCAAGGGAATGTGGCAGACTTCAAGGTTTCCCAGATGGTTGGTGTGAAGGACTTGAAACTGAAAATCCTAGCAGTGAAGAATTAAACTTTTGGACTGAAGTCTTTGAAACCTATAGGAAAGTTGTGACGAAAGCTACTAAGCCTAGAAGTGAAAAACAGATAAGAAAATGGCTTGCAAATCCTCATACAGATTCAGCAGAATACAAAATGTGGGGGAATGGTGTAGCACTTCCAAATGTATGCTTTGTACTTGCAGGAATTAAGCACTTTTATTTTAAGTAATGCACAGATATAACTTGATAAATCTCTGATAGTACGGGAATATACACATACCAAAACTAAAGGAGGAAAAACAAGTGCAAGTAAAATTTAATGTTACAGGTAAAGAGAGAAAAGAGCTTGTCAAAGGGATTGAAAGAATCACAAATGAAAAATCCAAGTATTTAGGAATGCCAAGTACAGCTTATGAGGTTGGAATCTTTACAATTGATAAGACGGGGACGGTTTTATGTGAAGATGATTTCGCACTTGAAAGGTTAGTTCACAACCTTATCGGAGAAGGCTTTATACCCGAGGAAGAAAGTAAAAGCGAACCTGTGGCAACACAGGGTCTTACAGTGGCAATTCCAAGGGATAAGGTGGATTTATCCAAGCTAGAAAAAATCTTTGAAAATAAGGGCGATTTAATCAAAAAGGCACTAGGAATTACAAGCCTTGAGATAGAGGAAGATGAAGAAAAAGTAAGTTTTCCTTGGTTTGAAAATATCGACAACGAACATCTAATGACATATACAAAATTCATTGCAGCACTTTGTAAGATGAGCATTAATGCCAAACGCATCAACGAATCTTCCAAAGAAGTGGTCAATGAAAAGTATGCCTTTAGATGTTTTCTTTTAAAACTTGGCTTTATCGGAGATGAATTTAAGAAGGATAGAAAATTACTTCTTGAAAAGCTTACTGGATCATCAGCTTTTAGAAATGGAGGTCATGAAGATGAGATTTCCAAGTAGAGAGGTTGTTGAAGGAATAAGGAAAAGATATCCGGTGGGAAGTAGAGTGGAGCTTGTATCTATGGATGATATCCAAGCACCACCTATTGGTACAAAAGGAACAGTAAAGGGAGTTGATGATATTGGCTCCATTATGGTTTCTTGGGATAACGGAAGTAGCCTAAGCATAGCTTATGGCGAAGATTCTTGTAGGAGGATTTCAGATGAACGATAAGATAAAGGAACAGATACTTGCTATTAGAAAAACAGGGATTACTAATATGTTTGATATAAGAGTAGTTCAAAGAATCGCTTATGAAATGAACTTTTATGAACTTGTAGATTTTCTTGAAACGAATAGAAAAGCCTATGTTGATTTCATTCTTTATGGTAAATAAAACTATAATTATTATGAAAATAAAGCACATATTTCTTTAAAAATGACTTGATATATCCTTCAAATTACGGGAATATACACATACCAAAAACAAAGGAGAAACGAACATGACAAAGCAAGAAATTTTTAAGGAAGCAACAAAAAAACTAAACGAGAAGAAAGCAGCCCTTTATAAAAGAGAGCCTGAAAGAAAACTTTATGACGAAGGCAAGATTGGCTGGAACGAATACCTAAAAAGAGCCAAAGCAAGAGAAGAAAAAGAAAGAGAATTCTACAAGGGCAATGAAAACTTTGAGTTTTATGACGAAGGCCTCATCACCTACGATGAATTCTTAGAATTGGAGGGGAAATAAGATGAGCAAAATGATAGATTTAGCTAACAAGTACAAGATACCAACACAGGCAACACCGGAAGATTTAGAAACTAGATGGGGTAAGGTCATAACCTTTGGAGATAGGGTGATTCTTGTAGGACACTACTATCACCCAGATGGAAATTGCTACTTTGCAGCAGTTTATGAATTTCTGGATGATGACCATTCATGCGAAGGTTTTATTGGACTAAGGGAAGTAAGCGAAGAAAGATTTGAAGATGATGGTCACGCAATTGAGTGGGCATTAAAACAAAACTAAAAAATCATAAAATAAAGTACATTTTTCTTTAAAAATGACTTGATATATCTCTGATTATACGGGAATATACACATACCAAAAGCAAAGGAGATTAAGAAAAATGACAAGCATTTACAGAAACAAACAGGAAGCATTAAAGGGTCTTGAAAGCGAAATGAAGGCTTGTAGAAAATACGCTAAAGCCTCAGAAGAAAAAGCAAAAGAAGGAAAAATTGGAGCCGCAATTAATCTTTTAGACATTGCACAGACAGCAAAAACTTGTGCCGAGCACGCACACGAGAGTTTGTGGGAACTTTCCAAAGGAAAGTTAACAGAAAAAGAATTTGAAATCTTCTGCGACTCAGAAACCTTAAGACAAGACATCAACAAGGCTTACCAAGCAATTAAAGAAGCAAGAAACTAAAAAACAAGAGTTCCAGAGCCTAGGCTCTGTTTCTCGTACTAGCAGCCGGTGGGCTGTATTTTTTATGCCTAAAAGGGGGTGAGTTGATGGCAAAATACAAGACTACAAAATTTAAATTAAAAGATTCTATTTATAGCAAAGATCACGCAGACTATGCTGTAAATTTCATTGAATGCCTAAGCCACACCAAAGGGACATGGGCTGGTAAGCCATTTAAGTTACTTCCTTGGCAAGAACAAATCATACGAGATTTATTTGGCGTAATTAAGCCAAATGGATATAGACAGTTTAATACAGCCTACATTGAAATCCCAAAGAAGATGGGTAAGAGTGAACTTGCAGCTGCTGTTGCCTTACTTCTTTGTTGTGGCGATGGAGAAGAAAGAGCAGAAGTTTATGGCTGTGCTGCTGATAGACAGCAGGCTACTATCGTTTTTGATGTTGCAGCTGATATGGTAAGGATGTGCCCTGCACTGAATAGAAGAGTTAAGATACTGGCATCACAGAAAAGAATTATTTTTCAGCCAACAAATTCTTTCTATCAAGTCTTATCAGCAGAAGCCTACTCCAAACACGGTTTTAATATTCATGGAGTAGTATTTGATGAACTTCATACCCAGCCAAACAGAAAACTCTTTGATGTTATGACTAAAGGTTCAGGTGATGCAAGAACTCAGCCTTTATATTTTCTTATCACAACTGCAGGTACAGATACGCATTCTATTTGCTATGAAACACACCAAAAGGCTAAGGATATTTTAGAAGGAAGAAAAATTGATCCCACTTTTTATCCAGTGATTTATGGAGCAGATGAGGAAGACGACTGGACAGATCCAAAAGTATGGAAGAAAGCAAATCCATCGCTTGGTGTGACAGTTGGAATAGATAAAGTAAAGGCAGCCTGCGAATCAGCAAAGCAAAATCCGGGTGAAGAAAATTCCTTCAGACAATTAAGACTTAACCAGTGGGTAAAACAAGCTATCAGATGGATGCCAATGGAAAAGTGGGATGCTTGTTCTTTTGCAGTCAATAAGGAAGAACTGGAAGGTAGAGTTTGCTACGGAGGTCTTGACCTTTCATCAACAACGGATATTACAGCCTTTGTTTTAGTCTTTCCACCAATAGATGAAGACGATAAATTTTGCATTATGCCTTTCTTTTGGCTACCGGAAGAGACTCTGGATTTAAGAGTTAAGCGTGACAATGTACCATATGATGTTTGGGAAAGACAAGGATACATTCAGACAACAGAAGGTAATGTTGTTCACTATGGATATATTGAAAAATTCATAGAAAAGCTAGGAGAAAGGTTCAACATTAGAGAAATTGCCTTTGACCGTTGGGGTGCTGTTCAGATGGTACAAAACCTAGAAAATATGGGATTTACCGTAGTTCCTTTTGGACAAGGCTTTAAGGATATGAGTCCACCAACCAAGGAGCTTATGAAATTAACCTTAGAGCAAAAGCTTGCTCATGGTGGAAATCCAGTTCTTAGATGGATGATGGACAATATCTTTATTAGAACCGATCCTGCTGGAAACATAAAGGCAGATAAGGAAAAGTCTACAGAAAAAATAGATGGTGCTATCGCAACTATAATGGCACTAGATAGAGCAATAAGATGTGGAAATGCCAATACAGAAAGTGTCTATGACGGGAGAGGGATTCTATTCATTTAAAAAACTACAATTAAGTACTTAATTTCGACATTAAAAGTCCTATTTCTTACAAGTGGGTTGTACTCATATTCAACTTCGTTTAACCTATAAAAACTAAGTAAAAGTGGTTAAAGGAGGGAAATATAATGTTAGAAAAAGAGGTATTAGAACTTGTTGTTAAAAAGGTCATGGATAAGTTTGCAAGAGAAAATAATGGTTCAAAAGGATGGACAAAAGAAGATATTCAAAATGAGGTACTTAATCTTGGAGGGACAATGACAGATGTTTATGAGGCTATGAAAATAGGGATGGATATCTGCCTATCTGAGCAATGGATGCAAGAACCGATTTTTAGCTAAAATTATAAAAAATTTTCATATAATCACTTGACTACTACGTTACGTAATAGTTTATATTCATAGTAACAAGGAGGTGATTTTATGAAAACAATAAAAGCTGTAAGTAAAATTGCAGGAATTAGTGTTAGAACTTTACAGTATTATGACAAAATTGGTTTGCTACACCCAACTGATTATTCTGATGTAGGATATAGATTGTATAGTGACAATGATTTAATAACATTACAGCATATATTACTATTTAAAGAATTAGAATTCCCACTAAATGAAATTAAAGAAATAATTAATAGTGATAATTTTGATAGGGATATAGCTTTGGAACAGCAAATCAAATTACTAACATTAAAAAAAGAACACTTAGAGAATTTAATACTTTTTGCTAAAGGCGTAAAACTATTGGGGGTGGATTATATGAATTTCTCGGCATTTGATACAAAGAAGATTGATGAATATGCAAAGCAGGCGAAAGAATCTTGGGGACATACTAATGAATTTAAAGAATTTGAGGAAAAACAAAAAAACAGAAGTACTGAAGAGACAAAGACCGTAAATCAGCAATTAATGATGATTTTTGCAGAGTTTGGAAAGGTAAAATCAGAAAATCATGACGCAGAAGTTGTGCAAGCGTTAGTGAAAAAACTTCAAAATTATATATCAGATAATTTCTATAGATGTTCAAATGAAATTTTATCTGGTCTTGGAAAAATGTATGCTGGTGGAGGTGATTTTACTAAAAATATTGATGAGTTTGCAGGTGAAGGGACTGCTGTATTTGTTAATAAAGCAATAGAATATTATTGTAAATAGAAACTTCTATTTTAAGCATCTCTTCGGAGGTGCTTTTTTAGTACAGAAATTTAGGAGGAATGTGTATGGGCGTATTAAGTGGCCTATTTAAGAGTAGGGATAAGCCTACAAATAGAACAAATGGATCTTCATATAGCTTTTTGATGGGTGGTTCATCATCCGGAAGAAGAGTAAATGAAAGGTCTGCTATGCAGATGACAGCGGTATATAGCTGCGTAAGAATTCTATCTGAGGCAGTTGCAAGTTTGCCACTTCATGTTTATGAAAGAACAGAGATTGGCACAGCTAAGGCTATAGAACATCCTTTATACAAGGTGCTACATGATGAACCAAATCCAGAGATGACAAGCTTTGTCTTTAGGGAAAGCATGATGACGCATTTACTTCTTTGGGGTAATGCCTATGCACAGATTATCAGAAATGGTAAGGGTGAGGTTTTAGGACTTTATCCACTGATGCCAGACAGGATGAAGGTAGATAGAGATGATAAAGGTCAAATTTATTATGAATACTTTGTCAGTGATTCTGATGCAGGGACAGAAAAACAAGGAAGAGTGAAGTTAAATCAGTCAGATGTTCTTCATATTCCTGGACTTGGTTTTGATGGACTTGTTGGCTATTCACCAATTGCGATGGCTAAAAATGCCATAGGTATGGCAATTGCGACAGAAGAATATGGAGCTAAGTTCTTTGCTAATGGAGCAACACCAAGTGGAATCCTAGAGTATCCGGGAACGGTTAAAGATCCTGAAGCTATGAGGGAAAGCTGGTCAAAAGGGTTCTCTGGTAGCAACAGTCATAAGATAGCGATTTTGGAAGAAGGAATGAAGTACACACCGATTTCAATATCTCCAAATGAAGCACAGTTTTTAGAAACAAGAAAATTTCAAATCAATGAGATAGCTCGAATCTTTAGAGTTCCACCACATATGGTAGGTGACCTTGAGAAGTCGAGCTTTTCTAATATTGAGCAGCAGTCACTTGAGTTTGTAAAGTATACCCTTGATCCTTGGGTAGCAAGATGGGAACAGTCTATTGTTCGTAGGCTATTTACTGAAGATGAAAAGAAAAAGTACTATGTTAAATTCAATGTAGATGGTCTCCTTCGTGGGGATTACCAATCAAGAATGAATGGCTATGCTACAGCAAGACAAAACGGATGGATGTCTGCCAATGATATTAGAGAATTAGAAAACCTAGACCGTATTCCAAGTGAAGATGGAGGTGACCTATATCTCATAAATGGAAATATGCTCCCACTAAATCGTGCAGGAGCATTTGCAGATGAAGATGGAAAGGAGGAAGAACCTAATGAAGAAGTTTTGGAAGTGGAAGAATCAAGTAATGAGAAACCAAAACGAAGAGGAAGTGACAGAACGCATCCTATTCCTTAATGGAACGATAGCTGAAGAATCGTGGTTTGATGATGATGTGACACCACAGCTTTTCAAAGAGGAGTTAAATCAGGGGAATGGAAACATTACCGTTTGGATTAACTCTCCGGGAGGTGACTGTGTGGCAGCAGCTCAAATCTACAATATGCTAATCGACTATAAAGGAGATGTCACAGTAAAAATTGATGGTATCGCAGCAAGTGCAGCATCAGTGATTGCAATGGCAGGGACAAATGTATTAATGAGTCCAGTATCAATGCTTATGATCCATAATCCTATGACCATAGCTTTTGGAAATAAGGGGGAGATGGAAAAAGCAATCTCAATGCTAGATGAAGTAAAGGAGTCTATCATCAATGCATATGAAATTAAGACTGGAATGTCTAGAGCAAAACTATCTCATTTAATGGACTCAGAAACATGGATGGATGCACATAAAGCAGTGGAGCTTGGCTTTGCAGATGACATTCTAAAGCGAAGTGATACCACTGATATAGAAGTATCACAAGTTTCCATGATGTATTCAAAAGCACAGGTTGTAAATTCACTGATGGATAAGATTGCTTCTAAATGCAAGATAGAAAACAAAGAAACTAATACAGGTGTTAAGGCGGACGAATTAATGGACCGTCTTTTTTTAATGAAAAATTGGAGGTAATTACAATGAGTAAGATTTTAGAAATGATTGAAAAACGTAATAAGGCTTGGGAGGGTGCGAAAGCATTCCTTGATAGCAAGAGAGATAAAGACGGCCTTATTTCTGAAGAAGATGCTTTAAGCTATGATGAAATGGAAAAGAAAGTCCATAACTACAGCTTAGAAATTGAGCGTCTACAGAAGATTGAGGAGATGGATAAAGAACTATCTAAGCCTCTGTCTGATGCTATCGTAACAAAACCAATGAAAGTGGATGATAATCCGGAGAAAAAAGGAAGATCATCCGATGAATACAGAAGGGATATGCTTAAGGCAATCAGAAGTAACTTTAAGCAGGTTACAAACCTTTTGCAGGAAGGAGTGGACACTGATGGAGGATATCTTGTTCCGGAGGAATATGATAAGAGACTGATTGATGTATTAACGGAAAATAACATCATGAGAACTCTTGGAACAAAGATTACCACATCCGGACTTCATAGAATTACGGTGACTGCAACAAAACCTGCTGCTCTTTGGGTTGAAGAAGGGGGCAAGATTCCATTTGACGATGCAACATTCGGTCAGATTACCATTGATGCCTTTAAACTTGCTGTGGGAATTAAGATTACAAATGAACTTTTATATGACAGTATGTTCCCACTTGAAAATTATATTATTGAGCAGTTTGGTAAGGCAATCGGTAATGCCGAGGAAGATGCGTTTCTTAATGGCGATGGAAAGAAAAAGCCACTTGGAATTTTCCATAAAGATGGTGGTGCAATTAGTGATGTAACAACAGCAGGAGCAACTATTTCATCTGACGATATTATCAGTCTCGTGTATGCACTTGGAAGACCATATCGTCAAAAGGCTAAATTTATTATGAATGACCAGACCATTGCCATCATTAGAAAACTGAAAGATGGTAACGGAAACTATATGTGGCAGCCTTCCATTAAAGAAGGAGAACCGGATAGACTGCTTGGTTATCCTATTTTCACATCAGCGTATGCACCTCTTGTAGAAGCGGGAAAACCTGCCATTGCATTCGGTGATTTTAGTTACTATAACATTGCAGACAGAGGAACAAGGTCTATGCAGGAACTTACGGAGCTTTATGCTGAAACAGATACGACAGGCTTTATTGCAAAGGAAAGAGTGGATGGAAAACTGATTCTTCCTGAGGCGGTTCATCTTTTAACTATTAAAGCAAAATAAAGGAGGGGGTGCTAGTTATGGTTGTAAGTCTTGAAGAAATGAAAAATTATCTCAGAGTAGATACCAGTGAAGATGATAATCTGATTAGCACCCTTATAAAGTCTTCTGAGAAGATGTGCCTTGCTATTGCAAGAAAAGATGAAGAAGAAATCATTGGTGAAAGCTTTGAAGAATATAAGGTGGCAGTGCTATATGCTGCCGCCTATCTTTATGAACACAGGGAAGAGGCAGACCATCATGAGTTAACGATTACACTTAGATCCATGTTATTTGGAGTAAGAAAGGCGGAATTTTAATGGAGATATCACTACTAAATGAACGCATTGAACTTCAAAAAAGCTCGGTAGAGGTAGATAACATTGGAAATCACAAAAATGTGTGGAGTAAGTATTATTCCTGCTATGCAACTATCAGTAGTGAAAGTCCAAAGGAAGAAACAAGTAGTGGTGCTATATGGGATGAAAGCAAGATTGATTTTACTATTCGCTACAGCAAGGAAGTATCGGTCTTATCTTCCATTGGTTATAGGGTGATTTTTCATGAGGATATTTATGAAATTGAGGGCATAGACCATATGAATTATAGGAAGAAAAGTATAAAACTTCACTGTAAGAGGTGCGAGAGATGAGCAAGGTAAAAATTGATAGCCTTTCATCTGAAGTGATGAAGGAACTTGAAAAATATGCTAATGTTACAACTGAAAATGTGAAAAAGGCAGTTCAAAAAGCAGGAAAGACTGTGCGTGATGAAATAAAAGCAAGTGCTCCAAGTGATACAGGTAAGTATGGGAAAAGCTGGACTGTAAAAACTGTGAGAGAAACATCCAGTAGCCTTGAGCTTGTTGTTCATTCAAGAAACAAATATCAGCTTACTCACCTTCTTGAATTTGGTCATGCAAAGCGTGGTGGAGGAAGAGTATCTGCAAGACCACATATAGCAAATGCTGAAGAAAAGGCAATAAAGGTATTTGAAGAAGAGATAAAGGAGGCTATTTCCAATGGATAGGTTACTTGAAATTATAAAGGATATAGGGCTTCCAAATGCATATCATCACTTTGCTGAAGGGGAATCACCAGAGCCGCCTTTTCTTATTTATCTACTGCCAGCAAGTGATAACTTTTCAGCAGACGGAAGAGTGTATTTTAAAGCAAATGAAGTTCATATTGAAATCTATACGGATTACAAAAATCTAGAGATAGAAAAGAAGGTAGAATTCGTACTTGATGAGTACGGCATTTTTTATAACAAAACAGAAGTTTATATAGAGTCGGAAAAACTCTACGAAGTCTTATATATTTTTGAAATGGAGGAAGAAAATCATGGGAAATAAAGTGAAATATAACCTTAAAAATGTTCATGCTGCAAAGTTGAAAAAAGATACAAGTGGTGCATTTACTTATGAAAATCCAAAGGCAATACCGGGTGCTGTCAGTATCAGCCTTGAAGCTGAAGGAGAATCCAGTCCTTTTTATGCAGATGGTATTGTATATTTTAGGTCTACTGCCAATAACGGATATAGCGGTGACCTCGAGATTGCACTAATACCTGAATGGTTTAGAACGGAAATCTTAAAGGAAGAACTGGATAAAAATGGAGTACTTGTAGAAAAGGCAAATGTATCGGAAACAGAAAAGTTTGCACTGTTATTTGAATTTGACGGTGATATCAATGCAATTAGACACGTTCTATATAACTGCTCAGCATCAAGACCATCTATTGAATCAGAAACTAAAGAAGATACGATTGAACCTGGAACAGAAACACTATCACTTACAGCGGATCCAAGAGAGGACGGTCTTGTAAAATCAAGAACTGGAGATACTACATCAGCAGATACTTATGCTAATTGGTATAAGAATGTGTATGTTCCACAGGATAAAACCGAAGTAAAACCTAAGTAGGAGGTGTAAGGATGCTAGAAAAAACAGTAAGAGTGGGAGAGATGGATATCAAGTTTCGTTCATCTGCTACCATTCCAAGGCTATATAGAATTAAATTTAAGAGAGATATCTTCAAAGACCTGTCAAAGCTTGAAAAAACTTTCAAGGCAAGTGATGGTTCTTTTGAAATTGATGACCTTGAGATATTTGAAAATGTAGCATATATTATGGCCTATCATGCAGATAGAAGTATCCCCGGAAATATTGATGATTGGCTTGACCAGTTTGAGATGTTTTCTATTTATGAGATTCTTCCGGAGATTCTTGAACTTTGGGGAGCAAACCTTGAAACGGAAGTTCAGTCTAAAAAAAACTTCCAAAAAGTAGCAGGGAGATGACAACAGCCCTATTTCTACTAAGATGCGTAGAAATAGGGATAAGCATTTCTGAACTTGATTTACTTACAATTGGAATGGTACTAGACATTTGGACTGAAAAATCAAATGACAGCGTGAAATACAGCAAAGTAGCAGGTCAAGCTGAGTTTGATAAGTTCTAATTTATCGTAAAATATGCTATAATAATCAATGAGATAAATGTGAATTTGGGGGAGGTGAGTCAATATAATGCCGCAAATGAATAAAGGAGGTAAGTTTATTTTTGGAAAGTCAACTATTCGTTTAGATGGTACTATTCAATTTCCGACGCAGGCAATAGAAGAATATAAAATTACCAATGATGATAAGATTTATTTGTTTACTGGAAGTAAAAGAACTGGTGGATTCTGTGTTACTACAAAAAAATTACTTTATCCCTCAAAATTAGGACATATATTGCAAGATACACCATCACTTTTAGAATATACAACTAATTCAGGTGAGTTTGTGAAGTATAAAGGTAGATGGTACTGTTGGGTAAACATATCACCTGATGGCAAAATAAAATTAACGGAAGAAATGATGAAATTTTTGGACTTACAAATAGGTATGGAATTACTTTCTATTCGAAGTAGTGATATTGCATTTACTATGGGAGCAAAAGGTCCTTTGTTGGAAAAATCTCTAAATTATAAAGGCGAGATTCCAATATTTTGAGCAAAAAAAGAAATTTAAATTAGAGATTTGTCTAACTGAATATTAAACTGTTTTTACGACACTTACTTAATGGGAGGTGTCTTTTTTATGTCCATTTTTAGAAAGGAGGGATGTACGTGGCTAATAGAATAAAAGGAATTACCGTTGAGATTGGTGGAGATACTACCGGTCTTGACAAAGCCTTAAAGGGAGTAAATTCTACAATAAAAAATACGCAGTCACAGCTTCGTGATGTAAATAGACTTCTTAAACTTGATCCCTCCAATGCAAAGTTACTTGCTCAAAAACAGCGGTTACTCCAAAAAGAAATCTCTGAAACTAGCGAAAAGTTAAATGCCTTAAAAGAGGCAGATAAGCAGGCAAAAATTCAGCTAGAAAATGGAGAACTTGGACAAGATAAGTATGATGCCCTTCAAAGAGAAATTATTGAAACAGGAAACAACCTAAAGGCTCTTGAGGAAGAGGCTAAAAAAGTACCATCAGCACTATCTGTTTCCATGAAAGAGGCAGGAGATAAAATTAAAGAAGTTGGAGATAAGACCACTGAAGTTGGTAAAGGTCTATCCACTCATGTAACAGCACCTATTGTAGCAATAGGTGCTGCATCTTTATCTGCCTTTAATGAAGTGGATAAAGGAATGGATATCATTGTCCAAAAAACAGGTGCGTCAGGTAAAGCCTTAAATGAAATGCAAGATAGCATGAAAAATCTTGCGACTTCAATTCCTACAGATTTTGAAACAGCAGGTGCTGCTATTGGTGAAGTAAATACTAGATTTGGTCTTACTGGTAAGAAACTTGAGGATTTATCCGGTAAGTTCATCAAGTTTGCTCAGCTTAATAATACAGATGTTTCCACTGCTATTGATAATACGCAGAAGGTCATATCTGCCTTTGGTCTTAAAGCAGAAGATGCAGGAGCCTTACTGGATACCATGAATGCTGTCGGACAAAGAACTGGTATCAGTATGGATACTCTTGCAAAGAGTATGGTGACAAACTCTGCAGCACTTCAGCAACTAGGATTTTCTGCAAGTGATGCAGCAAACTTCCTTGGAAATGTTGAAATGTCTGGTGCAGATACTTCACAGGTTATGACAGGACTTACAAAGGCACTTGCTAATGCTACAGCAAATGGAAAGCCTATGAAAGAGGCACTAAAAGAAATCCAAGACAGCATGGTGAATGCTAGTAGTGAAACGGAAGGACTACAAGCTGCTTATGAACTCTTTGGTAAAAGAGCAGGTGGTGCAATTTATCAAGCGTGTAAGAATGGTTCACTATCTTTCGAGGAACTTGGGACATCACTAAAGGACAATATCGGGAATGTAGATTCAACCTTTAATGAAACCTTAGATCCAATAGATAAATTTCAGACCTCTCTTAATAGCTTAAAGATAGTAGGAGCTGATGTTGGTAATTCTCTTATGAGTGTTCTTGCACCAATGCTTACCAAGTTTTCAGCGATGATGAAATCATTAAATGAAAAATGGAACAACCTATCTCCTGGTATGCAAGATGCCATTGTAAAAATTGCCCTTATTGCTGCAACCGTAGGTCCAGTTTTAGTAGTCATAGGGAAAGTCATCACAGCAGTTGGAACAATTACCTCTGCTCTTGGCGGACTCATTGGACTACTTGGAGGAACAGCCACCGCAACTACAGCAGTGGGCGTTGCAGGAGGTGCAAGTGCAGCAGGAACAGCAGCCGCAGGTACTGCCGCTGGTGGAGCAGCGGTTGGTTTTGGAGCACTTAATGTTTCACTTCTTCCAATTATAGGAATTATTGCAGCTATCATAGCAGCAGTAGTGGCCATCATTGCCATTATTAAAAACTGGGGTGCTATCACAGAGTGGTTCAAAGGCTTATGGGAAACTATAATAACGACTCTTATGACTTTGTGGCAGGGAATCGCAGAGTTTTTTACAACTATTTGGAATGGCATCGTACAAGTTTTTACCACTGTCTGGGAAACCATCAAAAATATACTTACTGTAGCATTGATGTTTATTGTAGAACTGATTAAAGGCTACTTTGAACTGATCACACTTCCTTTTAGATTTATTTGGGAAAACTGCAAAGAAACCATAATGGCTGTGTGGGAGGCAATAAAGACGGTAGTAATGACGGTCTTAAATACGATTAGTACTTTTATTTCTACCGTTATGAATGCCATAAAAACAGTCATTACAACTGTATGGAATGCAATTAGTACTACGATTTCAACAGTACTTAATGCTATCAAAACTGTGATTACTACAATCTTTAATGCAATAAAATCAGTTGTAACAAGTGTATGGAACGGAATCAAAAATGTAATTGGATCTGTGGTGGACGGGATAAAGTCAAAGGTATCATCGGTATTTAATGCTGTATCAAGCACAGTTACTTCTGTATTTAATGGAATAAAAAATACAGCCGTTTCCATTTGGAATGGTATAAAGAGTGCCATTGTTACACCGATTGAAGAGGCAAAGAATAAGGTTAAAAGCGTAGTTGATGCAATTAAAGGTTTCTTTGCTGGTATTAGCTTAAAGCTGCCACATATCAAACTGCCTCATTTTAGCATCAGTGGACATTTCTCTTTAGCACCACCATCCGTACCACATCTATCTATTGATTGGTATAAAAAGGCGATGAATAAGCCAATGCTCTTAAATGGAGCAACTATTTTTGGTAGTAAAGGTGGACATCTCCTTGGAGGTGGAGAGGCTGGACCGGAAGTTATTATGGGACTTGATACTCTTCAGAATATGACAGCTGGAGCAAACGGAGATTTACTTAGTGTCATGAATAGAATAGTAGCCATCATGGATACCTATTTTCCTAAGTTCTCTGAAACAAGTATTGTACTTGACTCTGGAGAGCTTGTAGGAGGAATTGCACCACAGATGGATATGGCACTAGGGAAATTACAAAATAGAAAGGCAAGGGGGTGGTAAGAATGTACGGAATGAAAATAGGAGAGTTTCATAGTTATAAAGACTTTGGACTTGTTCCAACAAGTAAGCCGGTTGTTAACTTACCATCACCAAAGCTAGAGTACCTTGATATACCTGGAAGACAAGGTGAAATTGATATAACAGAAAGCCTTACAGGAGAAGTAATCTATGAAATGAGAACAGGCTCCTTTGAGTTTATTGTTTCAGACATAGAAAAGTGGCAGGAGGTCTATAGGAAACTACTAAGTACAGTTCATGGTAAAAAGACAAGTCTTGTACTTGATACAGAAAAAGACTATGTCTATCAAGGTAGGCTTTGGGTGAGTGAATTTAAGTCAGATAAAAATTATTCTCTGATTACTTTGGATTATAAGCTTGAACCATATAAGTATAGGCTAGGGGATTTGAGAAATGGCGAGTTTATCCATAGGATTGATGGTATTTCTATTACAAGCAGTAAAACCATAACGCTTACCTTTGATTCAGATATGACCATAGTTCCTGAATTTAATAATAAAACAGAAAATGTTCTAACATTAAATTTTGAAGGAAAGAAGTTTAGTTTACCTAAAGGCATGAGCAGATTTCCAGAAGTTCGAGGAAGAAAGAACTTAGTGCTTACCTGCACAGGTAGTAGCACACTAGATATTTCATATAAGAGGGGGTGGTTATAAGTGTATAAAATTGTGTTGGATGGAAATACCATCTATTATCCTGGCGATGAGAAGGCAGTTTTAATTAGTTCTACACTGAATTTGGAACTAAATACTGCAGGAACTCTTAACTTTATATGCCCGCCTGAAAATCCATACTATGAAAAAATCTATAACAGAAAATCCATTGTCAGCGTATACCGAGATGAAAGAGAAATCTTTATAGGAGAAGTAAGAGAACAGACAAAAGACCTACGAGGAAATAAGAAAGTCCAGTGCGTAGGTCTTTTATCATATCTAGCTGATAGCATTCAGCCACAAATGGAATATCATAACCAAACTCCATACCAGCTACTATCAAAGTTTTTAGAGATTCATAACGAAAAAGTGGATGAAAGAAAAAGAATAAAGCTTGGAAGAGTGACTGTTACTGATCCAAATGACTCTTTATATCGCTACACCAATTATGAAACCACACTCGAAGCTATTATGACAAAGATGGTAGAAAAGCTTGGTGGCTATTTGAACCTAAGAAGAGAAGGCACTCACTTAATCCTTGATTATTTAAGACTTGAAGAAATGGGAAAAGACACAGATCAGAGCATAGAGTTTGGACTTAATCTTCTTGATTATACGGAGGACTTATCTGCAGAAGATGTGGCAACAGCCATCATTCCACTTGGTAAGGAAATAGAAGGTGATGCTAATGCTGTCCTAAAACAATATACAGATATTACTTCAGTAAATAATGGTAAGAACTATCTTGTTTCTAAAGAGGCACTCACTGAATTTGGTTGGGTTTGTAAGGTGGTACGCTGGGATGATGTTACCATTCCTGCAAATCTTTTAAGAAAAGGAGCAGAGTGGCTTAAGGATAATCAGTTTGAAATGGTAGAGCTAAACCTTTCAGCTGTTGACTTATCTGAGTTTGGAATCTCTACAGAAACCATTGAATGCGGGGATAGGGTAAGATGCAGAGCCTATCCATTTGGAATGGATAGAATCTTTCCCGTTATGAAACAGACCATACCACTGCAAAAGCCTGGAGAAATTAAGGTGGTGCTCGGAAGTAATCAAAGTAAAGGATATATCCAAAGTTCTCAAGATGCAGTAAGGCAGATAAAAGAAGAAGGTATAGTCACAAGAAAAATAGATAATGAAAGAGTCCAAAGTGCCATTGATAACCTTAAGGCTCAAATGAATACAGGTACTGGTGGATATAAGCTAACAGAATATGATTCCTCTGGTAGATGGCTTAGAGACTTATATATGGACACGATGGACAAAGACACAGCCACAAAAGTTCTTCAGATAAATATGAACGGTATTGGTGGAAGTCGTAATGGATACAAGGGTCCATATGCTGTTGGTATGACACTTGATGGTCAGATACTTGGTGAAAGAATTATGAGTCACTCCATTGATGCTGAAAAACTATCAGTTTCCTATACCTCGCAAGTGGAAAGGCAGATTCTTGATTCAAAGAAGGAGGCCATATCTGATACAGATAAGAAGTTAAAAAGCTACTATACCATCAGTGAAGTAAATACAAAGTTTTCTGCTACGGATAAAAAGATTGAGGCAAGTGTAGAAACTGTTAATCAAAAGCTTGAGCAGAAAAATGGCAATTATTACGGCACCTATGTTCCGAATTATTCAAGAGCACCAACCAATAGCTGGAATAGTGATAGAACAAGGCTTACTCATGTTGGAGATTTTTTCTATGATACGACAACGGGATATGCTTACAGATATATTGTGAAAAAGCAAGGATTAGAGCTTAAGTTCAACGCAAGATCTAGAACTGAAAGTGAAAGATTTGACTGGGTGGAAATATTCTATGAACTTGATGGTAAGACATATGCGCTTCCAAGATGTGGTGGAACAAGTATAGCGGGTCAAACGGTATTTGTTCCATCAGATAAGTTTTGGCTTTACTGGAGGTGTGACGGCTCCGGTCATGATTATTATGGTTTTAAGATTGACTCCATAAAGAAAGCTGATTCTAATCAAGAAGTTATAGGAAGTGAATCTACTTTGCCAACAGATGCGGGTGATGCGGTCTTACTTTCAGGTTCGTCTTATCCAGAGTCAGAACACTCGCCATACAAAGATGGAACTAGAAAATTGTGGAAATACTCATCAACTGAGAGCATCAGTTCTTCTCTATCTTTTGACTGGATAAGAGTTGTGGACAAGGATATAAGTACAGCTAAGGAAAAGGCAGAAACAGCAATATCAAAAATATCTGTTGTGGAAGGCTCTATCTCATCAATGGTGAAAAAAGGTGAGTTTGGTACTTTTATGAGACAAAACTATAACAGCTTTTTACTTGGTTTTAATGGTGCTAGTAGATATGTACAGATTACTGCAGGAGAGATTGGGCTATATAACGGTTCAATTGATAGCAGTAATAAAAGAGCAGTCTTTGATGAAAACGGAAACCACTTCTATCGTGATGGAAAATACATCGGAAAGATTGGTACAAATGTCTGGAGTGGTAACAGCTCCCATAAAGGCTTAGTTTTTGACCTTGATAGCGAAGGAAAATATATGGCATTTTCTCAAGAAGAATCTGTTAATGCTGGGAGTTACACTACAATGCTTTGCTTTTCCAGATCTAACAGTATTTATAGCCAGTATGGAGTTCATCTTGGCTGTAATCTTTATGCTCATGGATTTAAGATTGTAGATCCACAGTGGGAAACAGGATTTGGAGTGAATGCCACAATTAACTTTGTACAGATACTTGATATGAATTCAGATGGCACTGTATCTAGATGGGGTTCAAATGGACGTATGGTTTTTAAAGATGGTGTATTAATGGATTTAAATTATTATGGTTAGGAGGATGTAAAATGGCAGAACTAATTATTAACACAAATGAAGTAGTCATCAATGAAGGCACTTTAAAAAAGGATATTATGACCAAGAAAGAAGTAAAGGACGATAAAAACACCTTACTTCTTGAAGAAATCAATCACAAATTGGACTTACTACTTAAAGACAAGGAGGAATCTCATGGATAAGCCAACCATTAATTATGCCCTTGCCTACCAGAAGTTTCGAGGGGAGTTAAGTTCTACTATATCAGCTTTGCAACAGAAAATACCAATTCCAACCTATATGGTAGAAGGGATACTTTCTGGAATACTTGCTGATGTAAGATCTGCAGTAATCACAGAAAACTCTCTTGAAGTGGAGGCTTTTAGAGAAGGCATTGATAAATATTATGAAGATAGAGAAAAAGAACTTAATGATGAAATCTTAAAACTAAAGGCAAAAGATGAAGAAAAAGCATAGGAGGAAAGGCCAATGCATCGAGGAACAACGCCAATAAATATATTTAGGACAGATGTGGATTTAACTAATGCATCTGTCCTTTTTATTACCTATAAGCAAAATGGCAAGGTCGTATTAGAGAAGAGTATTGATGAAGTAAAAATACAAAAGAATATTGTATCTGTTTATCTATCTCAGAAAGACACGCTACTTTTTACAGAGGGAATTGTGACAATCCAAATAAGAGCAAAGTTTTCTGATGGCAGCGTTATTGCCTCAAGTCTAATTAGAACTAATGCTAGAGAAATTCTAAAGGAGGGAGAAATCTAATGGCAGAGTTTATGACAAGGTTTAAAAGAGATGCACCGATGGAGGTATCTTTTGAAAGCATCATTCGAGTGAGTGATGGGAGTGGAACAAATGACTATAACGGTCTCATCAATCAGCCCAAGATAAATAAGGTGAAACTCGTAGGTGATAAGAGTCTGGAAGAATTGGGGCTGAATGCAATTACAAATTTAGAACTGGAAGAATTATTGAAATAACAGGAGGAAGTAAATGAAAACAAAATTTTTAGATAATAATGGACTTTTATATGTATGGAAGAAACTAAAGGATACCTTTATAAAGAAGGTAGAACTTGATGAGGTGAAAAATTCTATTCCAAAGAATGTATCAGATTTACAAGACGCAGATAGCTATGCAAAAAGTGTAGATATTCCAACAAAGGTAGAAAGCCTTAGTGATGCTACAGATTATGCTAAAAAGATAGAAATCCCACATAGCGTTAGTGAACTTGATGGAATGGATGCTTATGCCAAAATCACGGCACTTCCTAAAAAGGTAGCAGATCTTACCGATGGTGCTGACTATATCAAAAAGGCAGAATTAACCGAAGAAGTAAAGAGTCTTATTGGGAATACTAAAGCACTGGAATTTTCAGTTGTAGAAGAGTTGCCATCCAGTGGAGAAAAATCAACCATCTACCTTGTTTCCAACAGCAAGGCTGAAAATGATGCCTATGATGAATACATCTTTGTCAATGGTAAATTTGAGAAGATTGGTACAACTTCAGTTGATTTAAGTGACTATGTGAAAACGTCAGATATTACAAGCATCACCAATGAAGAGATAGACACACTTTTTGTCTAGGTGATGCTTATGGCTAAGAAGTTTTTAACTAAAGAAGGTTTAGACAGGTTCTTTGCTAAGCTAAAAGGAAGATTCGCACCAATCGAAAGCCCTGCCTTTAAGGGACAGCCGACAGTAGAAACACCTGTGTATGAACCAAATTCCGAGGGAAAAGAAGTAATCAACAGGGAGTATTTTGCAAAGGCAAACCGCTCTATATTTGAGGAGTTTGAATTAAAGATAACACCGGTTGTCCTAATTTTCTCTATAAACCCGAACGAGTGGAAATTAGAAGATGGGATCTACTACTGTGACAAAATAATGGAGTTTTTTCAGGGGCAAGAGCTGGAAGAAAATGTACGTATTGCTTCTTTTATTAAACTTGATTATGACAAAGTCAGTAATATTACCAGTGATTTAGACCTTGATTTTAGGTTGGAAACTGATGGAAAAATGCGAATTTATCTTTTTGGCAGAAAACCGGAGAGGGAATTACCTGTTATTATCACAATGATAAGAGCAGTTGATTTAAGTATGATATTAGGAGGAATGTAGTATGAAAGAATTATGGAATATGTGCCAACTTGCCTTTACGGCAGTTGGAGGATGGCTTGGATATTTTTTAGGCGGGTGTGATGGACTTATCATCGCACTTATTTTATTTGTAGTCATCGATTACATCACAGGGGTGATGTGTGCTGTGGTAGATAAGAAACTATCCAGTACAGTTGGATTTAAGGGCATCTTTAGAAAGGTGCTTATTTTTATGCTTGTTGGTATTGCCAACATCATTGATGTGCAGGTGATTAAGTCTGGAAGTGTACTAAGAACCGCAGTGGTTTTCTTTTACCTTTCAAATGAGGGTCTATCACTTATTGAAAACTCCGTTCATCTAGGACTACCTGTTCCTGAAAAGCTAAAGGCAGTATTAAAGCAGCTAAACGATAAGGAGGAAAATCATGAGTAACAGTTCATTAGTTAGTATAGTAAATTACAGTCCAAACCATAGTGGACGAAGAAATCAGCCCATTACAAAAATTGCTATTCACCATACAGCAGGTGCAATTAGTGCAGCAACTATCGGTCAGATTTTTAAGCCGACCTCAAGACAGGCATCGTGTAATTATGGAATCGGAAATGATAATAAAATCGTTTTATGTGTAGATGAGAGTAACCGCTCTTGGTGTACATCATCTTCTTGGTGTGATAACAGAGCCATCACTATTGAAGTAGCCAATTCAAGTAACGGAGGCAATTGGCCTGTAAGCGATAGAGTCCTTGCTACCTTGATTGATTTAGTTACAGATATCTGTAAAAGAAATGGCATAAAGAATTGTACCTATACAGGTGGAAAAGATGGTGTATTACAAAAACATGAGTGGTATGCCAATACCAATTGTCCGGGACCTTATCTTGGTAGTAAGTTCTCATATATTGCAAGCGAGGTAAATAAAAGGCTTGCTGGTGGTAGTTCAAATGCACCAAGCACAGGAGGTTCTAGCCTTTATAGAGTAAGAAAGTCATGGGCTGATGCAAAGAGTCAAAAAGGTGCATTTAGAAATTTAGATAATGCAAAGAAGTGTGCCGATGCAAATCCAGGATATTCTGTTTATGATGCAAATGGTAACTCAGTCTATCCTGTAGCAAGTGATCCATCTAAATCTGTAGATACTTTAGCAAGAGAGGTAATTGCAGGAAACTGGGGTAATGGACAGGACAGAGTAAACCGTCTTACATCTGCAGGCTATAACTACAATTCTGTTCAAAACAGAGTAAACGAAATTTTATCTGGTGGTAGCAATAAACCAACTGGAAAATCTATTGACACCCTAGCTCGTGAAGTTATCCGAGGTGATTGGGGCAATGGTCAAGATAGAAAGAACAGACTTGAAAGAGCCGGATATGACTATAACGCAGTACAAAGACGAGTAAATGAACTCTTATAACTAATTAAAAACAGTGCCTACTGGGGAGAAATCCTTGGTAGGCATTATTTTTTTTGAAATTTTTTATAAATACCATCAGATTTTACCTTCTCCCAAGGCTACCTAATAGAAGGGCAAAAGAAAAGTCCTTCAGAAATGGAGGTAGAAAAATGAAACATAAACTTCTAATCAGTGTTTCAAAAGAACCAAAAGCAGATGGATATGCCAATTGCAAGACCATCAAGTTAAGGGAAAGACTCATCAGATTTTTCCTTGGAAAGAAATCAGACATTATGGTTTTTATTCCAAGCAATAGGATTGATGAGATTTCCATTCAAAATGAAGGGGGTGAGAGATAGTGGATACCAAACAAAAGTACGACTTAATGATGGATGCATCAAAATTACTGAGGTCTTTGGCTGATGTAGTAGAGTCAATTGCAATTACCTATAAGGATACTACTTATATTGAAGCAGATGCAAAAGTGATTGAGGAAAAGCAAGTAAATGCTTTGCCGGAGGCAAAAAAACTTAACCTTGAAGATGTAAGGGCAGTTCTTGCAAAACTAAGTCAGCATGGGAAAACTGCAGAGGTAAAAGAACTGATTGTAAAGTTCGGTGGGACGAAGTTATCAGATGTTCCAAAGGAAAACTACAGTCAGCTATTAAAAGAAGCGGAGGAAATCAAAATTGAATAAACACGCAATTTTATCTCCATCAAGCTCCCATAGGTGGCTTAACTGTACACCAAGTGCTGTGCTTGAGCTGGAGTTTGAAAACACCAGTTCATCTGCAGCAGAAGAAGGAACAGCGGCACACGCCTTTTGTGAGCACAAACTAAAAAAGGCATTGAAGATGCGAAGTAAACGACCTGTATCCGATTATGATTCCGATGAAATGCAAGAATGTACTGATGCCTATGTGGATTTTGTTTTGGAGCAATATGAATTAGCCAAACAGAAGTGTAAGGATCCGGCTATTCTGATTGAACAGAAAGTGGATTTTTCGGAGTATGTTCCAGATGGATTTGGAACTGCAGATTGCTTGATCGTTTCAGATGATAGGCTTTCCATCATTGACTTTAAATACGGACAGGGAGTTCTTGTTGATGCCTATGAGAATTCACAAATGAAATGCTATGCACTTGGAGCACTTTCAATTTATGAAAGCCTATATGACATAAAAGAAGTTAGTATGTCAATCTTTCAGCCACGAAGAGAGAATGTTTCTACTTGGACGATTTCTGCAAGCGAACTAAAGAAGTGGGCAGAGGAAGTTCTAAAACCTAGGGCAGATTTGGCTATAAAGGGTGAGGGAGAATATTGCTCAGGTGATTGGTGCAAATTTTGTAAGGCTGCAGTTAGGTGTAGAGCAAGGGCGGAAGAAAAGCTGAAACTTGCAAAGGATGAGTTTAAACTGCCACCACTATTAACAGATGCTGAAGTAGAAGAAATTCTAGTGGTTATTCCGGATTTGACTTCATGGGCAAATAGCATCTTAGCTTATGCTACAGATATGGCAGTTAATCATGGTAAAGAGTGGGATGGCTATAAGGTTGTAGAGGGTAGGTCTGTAAGAAAGTATAAGGATGAAAACGCAGTAATAGAAAAGGCGAAAGAAAATGGCTATTCCGATATCTTTAAAACCAGTCTTATTACACTTACTGAAATGCAAAAACTAATGGGAAAGAAGAAATTTGAGGATATTCTAGGTGACCTCATTATCAAACCACCTGGAAAACTGACACTTGTACCAAACTCAGATAAGCGTCAGAAAGTAAATGTAACAAATGCTAAAAACGAATTTAATGAAATAACGGAGGAAAATTAAAATGGCAAATATTAGTAGAACAAAGGTAATCACAGGAAAAGACACAAGACTTTCATATTTTAATGGCTGGGAGCCAAAGTCAATTAATGGAGGACCTGAGAAGTATAGTGTATCTATTCTTATTCCAAAGGATGACAAAGAAACAATTACTGCAATTGAAAAGGAGATTGATGCTGCAATCGAAGAAGGAATCGGGAAGTTTGGTGGAAAGAAACCAAACAAGGCTGCTATTAAATTGCCTCTTCGAGATGGAGATATTGAGCGTGATGATGAGGCATATAAAGGTCATTATTTCATCAACGCAAATAGCGTAACAGCACCTCAAATTGTAGATAAAGCTGTAAAACCTATCCTTGATAGAAGTGAATTATATTCAGGTTGTTATGCTCGTGTATCCATTAGCTTTTATGCTTTTAACTCAAATGGTAATAAGGGAATTGCCTGCGGTCTTGGAAACATTCAAAAGATTAGAGATGGTGAGCCACTTGGTGGAAGAAGTAATGCTGCTGATGATTTTACAAGCCTTGAAGATGATGACTTCTTAGCTTAGGAGGTGCGTTATGACTAAAGTAGAAAGTATGATGTTATCCGTATGCTTTGGGGCAACCGTAGGACTAATCTTAGGCTCATGGTGGTTTCTGATTAAAGAATGGATAAAGGATCGCAAGGAAAAGAAGAAAAAGAAGGAGCAATAGTAACATGAATTTGATTGATATATTTGTTGCTATCTTCATTGGAACTTGGCTCTTCGATTTTGTAGCAAAAACACTGGTAAGTCTTTATCTAGACATCAGAGAAAAGATAAACAGAAAGTAACATGGTGGGTGGCACTAATCTGCCACCCTTATTTTTATTGGAGGTGATGAAGATGGAAACTATCAGTATAGACATTGAAACCTATAGCAGCGTAGACCTTAAAAAGTGTGGTGTATATAAATATGCCGAATCCGATGATTTTGAAATACTCTTATTTGCTTACAGCATTGATGGTAGTGATGTTAAAGTCATAGATTTAGCAAAAGGAGAGGAAATCCCTTCTGAAATACTGGATGCTCTTACAGATAAAAAAATAAGCAAATGGGCATTTAATGCACAATTTGAGAGGGTTTGTTTATCAAGATTTTTAAGAGATAAAGGCACCAGTCTAGATCCTTTCTATGATAATCATGAACTTAGTACATCAATGGCGATGTTTTTAAATCCGACATCTTGGAAATGCACCATGATTTGGTCAGCAACACTAGGACTTCCCTTATCCCTTGAAGGAGTGGGTGCTGTGCTAGGACTTGATAAGCAGAAATTAAGCGAAGGTAAAAACCTAATCAAGTATTTTTGTGTACCCTGCACTCCGACAAAAACTAACGAAGGAAGAACAAGGAATCTGTACTTTCATGATGAAGTAAAATGGGAACAATTCAAATCATATAACAAGCGTGATGTGGAAGTTGAGATGGGAATTCAAGAGAAATTATCGAGATTTCCTGTGTCAGGAGATATATGGGATGAGTTTTATTTAGACCAAGAAATCAACGATAGAGGAATCGCTATTGATCCTGTTCTTGTTGATTCGGCAATCAAATTAGATACTGGTGTAAAGGCTAGTCTTATGCAAAAGCTAACAGAAATTACTGGACTTGAAAATCCTAACTCAGTTCTTCAGATGAGAAACTGGTTATCGGAGCATGGACTTGAAATGGAGTCTCTAGGCAAAAAGGAAGTAGCAAAAGAAATAAAGACTGCATCAAAAGAACTTGCTGAGGTTCTTACTTTAAGACAGCAGTTATCAAAGTCTTCTGTTAAGAAGTATACAGCCATGAAAAATGCTGCCTGCACAGACAATAGGGAAAGAGGAATGTTTCGTTATTATGGTGCAAATAGAACTGGAAGATTTGCAGGAAGGCTTGTTCAGTTACAAAACCTACCACAAAACCATCTGCCAGATTTAGCTGATGCTAGAGCACTTGTAAGAGAAGAAAATGTAGATGCTCTTGAAATTTTATATGAAGATATCCCAGATACCTTATCTCAACTGATTAGAACTGCCTTCGTACCTCAGAACAATAACAAATTCATAGTAGCTGACTTTTCAGCCATTGAAGCGAGAGTCCTTGCATGGCTTGCAGGAGAAAAATGGAGAATGAAGGTCTTTGAAGAAGGTAAAGATATCTACTGTTCATCTGCTAGTCAGATGTTTGGAGTCCCTGTTGAAAAGCATGGTATAAATAGCCACCTTAGACAAAAAGGTAAAATCGCAGAACTTGCACTTGGCTATGGTGGTTCGGTGGGCGCCTTAAAAGCTATGGGAGCACTTGAAATGGGACTTGTTGAAGAAGAACTACAGCCACTTGTAGATGCATGGAGAAATTCAAATCCTATGATTACAAGTCTTTGGTGGGATGTGGATAGAGCAGTCAAAATCTGTATTAAGCAAAGAATAGAAACGGAAACTCATGGCATAAAGTTTTCATGGAAAAGTGGATTCCTTTTTATTGAACTTCCTTCAGGAAGAAAACTTGCCTATGTAAAACCTAGAATTGGTGAGAATAGATTCGGTGGTGAGTCAGTTACTTATGAAGGAGTCGGGAATGCAAAAAAGTGGGAAAGACTAGAAAGTTATGGTCCTAAGTTTGTAGAAAATATTATTCAGGGAACTGCAAGAGATATTTTGCTCTTTGCTATGAAGACATTAAGAAACTGCCAGATAGTAGCACATATCCATGATGAAATAATAATAGAGGCTGATAAAAGAATGAGTCTTTCTATGGTATGTGAGCAAATGGGAAGAACACCACCTTGGGCTAAGGGGTTGCTTCTTCGTGCAGATGGTTATGAATGTGAATTTTATAAAAAAGATTAATAGAAGCGTCAGATTTTGACCTTTCCCAAGGCTACCTAATAGGAGGTAGCCTTTATGAATTTAGAAGAAAAAGAAAAGATAAAAGAACTTAGAGAAGAAGGCCTAGGATATAAGAAAATCTCAAATGAACTTGGAATAAGTGTAAATACCATTAAATCGTTCTGTAGAAATAACAACTTAGCCGGATTTTTTACTCCTAAGAAGTGTTATTGCAAAGAGTGTGGAAATGAAATCATTCAAAAAGAGCATACCAAGAAAAAGATCTTCTGCAGTGAAAGTTGTAAAAGAAAATGGTGGAATAAAAATAGGATAAAGCTAGATAAGACAAAACTTGAAGAACATACCTGTCTTAATTGCCATAAACCATTTAAAGCCTATCCTCATGAAAACAGAAAATACTGCTGTCATACCTGCTATATAGAGGATAGGTTTAGAGGCGGTGATGGTGATGAATAAAGAGGAACACGCTGAAATGATGTATCAATTATCTGTCTCCATTGCTGTAAAAATGCTCAAAAATCACATTATAAATAAGGAAGAATTCGAAGAAATGAATTGTATCTTACTGGAAAAATATCATCCATTTATAGGGGAGCTTTTCTCACTAAATGACTTGATAAATTAAGCGTTTAGAGTGATATATATACACTGACAAAGGAGGTAGACCAATGAAAAAAGTACAAAAAATCGATGTGAAAAAGCCACTCATCGAAACAAGAAAAAAGGTTGCTGCCTATGCCAGAGTATCTATGGAAACTGATAGACTTAAGCATTCCTTATCTGCACAGATAAGTTATTACAGCAAACTTATTCAAAATAATCCTGAATGGGAATTTAAAGGCGTTTATTCTGATTATGGTATATCAGGAACAAGTACAGCTAAAAGACCAGGCTTTATGGAAATGATGGAAGAGTGTGAAAAGGGAAATATCGACATTATCCTTACAAAATCCATCAAGCGTTTTGCTAGAAATACAGTTGACCTTTTGGAAGTAGTAAGACACCTTAAATCAAAGGGAATTGAAGTTAGATTTGAAAATGAAAACATAAATTCATTAAGTGGTGATGGTGAGCTTATGCTTTCCATCCTAGCTTCATTTGCACAGGAAGAATCAAGATCCATTTCAGAAAACGTGAAATGGGGGACAGTAAAAAGATTTAAACAAGGCATACCAAACGGAAGATTTAATGTATTCGGATATGTTTGGGAAGGCGATAAACTCGTAATTGTAGAAGAAGAGGCTGAGATTGTAAGAAGAATATATTCAGAATATCTTTCTGGAAAATCAAGAATGCAGATTGAGAAGATGTTTGCTAAAGAAGGGATAACAACTAGGCGAGGCTATAGGTGGGTAGATTCTAACATAAAAGTAATTCTAAGAAATATCACTTACACAGGAAACCTGCTATTCCAAAAAGAATATGTAGTTGATCCAATTACTAAAAAGCGAAAGCTCAATAGGGGTGAACTACCTCAATATTATGTAGAAAATACACATGAGGCAATTATTCCAAAAGAAACCTATGACAAAGTGCAGATTGAAATGGAAAGAAGGAGACTTGCTGGGGCAATTGGTAACCCTGCCATACCTACAACTGAAATGACCGGAAAGATACGATGCCCACATTGTGGTAAGAATTTTCAAAGTAGTGTTAGAAATTTAGTAAATGGGAAAAACAAGTATTGGGTTTGTGCCACGAGAAAAGCAGGACACGGTAATCCATGTCATACCGGAGATATAAACGATAGGCTAATAAAAGAAATTATCTGTGAAGTTTTAGAAATTGAAGAGTATGATTCCAAGCTTTTTACTAAAGAGATAGACCACGTTGATGTAATAGGAAAAGAAAAATTTATATTCTACCTTACAAATGGAAGAATAGTTGAAAAACCATATAGAAAGATAGATAGGAAGAAATATTTTACTGAAGAGGTTAGAGCAAAAATATCGGAGCAAAGAAAAAATAAACATAATTATCATAGAAAAAATCCAGCTACACCTTTCACAGGACTAATTGAATGTGATAGATGTGGTAATTCATTTAATGCTCTGAAAACAACACTAAAGACAGGGGAGAAAATAACATACCTTTCATGCAGAACAAAAAGAAGTGAATGCCCACATAACTCAATTCAAGAAGGAACGCTTAAAAAGCTATTATGTGAGGTGTTAGAACTTGATGAGTTTGATGAGAAGGTAATGGATGAAAAAATCCAAAGGATCTACATTGCTGATAATAAAGTAAGGTTTAAGTTCAAAGATAGCCACGAGGAAACAAAAGAATATCTTGAGAAAAAACGTGGTACTCCTTGGACTAAGGAAAGACACGAAAAGCAGATTCTTCAAATGCATGAATACTGGAAAAATGAGGAACACAGAAAAGAAGCAAGCGAGAGAATGAAGAAGATAAGGAGTGAGAAAAAATGGTCAATAAGAAAGTAACAACAATACCTGCAACCATTAGTAAATTTAATCTGACTCCAATTAATGAAGTGAAAAAAAGAAGAGTTGCAGGATATGCCAGAGTATCAACTGATAGCGAAGAACAGCAAACTTCCTATGAGGCACAGGTTGACTACTATACAAACTATATCAAAAGTAGAGAGGATTGGGAGTTCGTACAAGTTTATACAGACGAAGGAATATCAGCTACCAACACCAAAAAGCGTGATGGTTTTAAACGAATGGTAAAAGATGCCCTTGATGGAAAGATAGACCTTATTGTTACTAAGTCAGTCAGCCGTTTTGCAAGGAATACGGTCGATAGCTTATCTACCATCAGAAAGCTAAAGGAACATGGCACAGAAGTATTCTTTGAAAAAGAAAACATCTGGACTTTTGATAGCAAGGGAGAACTGCTTATTACAATCATGTCCAGCCTTGCTCAAGAAGAATCAAGATCCATTTCAGAAAACTGCACATGGGGCCAAAGAAAGAGATTTGCTGATGGTAAGGTAACCGTACCTTTTGAAAGATTTCTAGGTTATGACAGGGGAGAAGATGGCAACTTAGTTGTTAATCCTGAGCAAGCAAAAGTTGTAAAAAAGATTTATAGACTTTTCCTTCAAGGATATTCACCATTTGGAATTGCTAAAGAACTGACGGAAGAAGGAATATTAACACCCGGTGGAAAAAAGAAATGGTCAGCAGGAACAGTTAATGCGATTTTAAGAAATGAGAAATACAAAGGGGATGCGCTACTTCAAAAGTCATTCACAGTGGACTTTCTAACTAAGGAAAAGAAAAAGAATGAAGGGGAGATTCCTCAATACTATGTAACTGGAAATCATGAGGCAATTATTCCACCAAGTACATTTGATAGAGTACAAAGGTTACTAGAGCAAAGAAAAGCTGGAAAGAACCGAATTTCAAGCGTTAGCATATACTCAAGTAAGATTAAATGTGGAGATTGTGGGTCTTGGTACGGGTCAAAAACATGGCATTCAACCAGCAAATATCGTCAGAAGATTTGGCAGTGTAATCATAAGTTTGAAGAGAAATGTAGCACTCCACATTTAACTGAAGAAGAAATCAAAAACTTATTTTTACAGGCAGTTAATAAGCTGGTCAAGAACAAGAAGGAAATTATCAGCAACCATAAAGAAATGGCAAAGATAATCTTTGATACTTCAGTGCTTGAGAAAGAAAAGATAGAGCTTGAAGAAAAACTTAACATTGTAGCTGAACAGGTAAATGACTGTATAAACGAGAATGCTAGAAAAGTTCAAAATCAAGATGAGTATGAAGTAAGATACACAAGCCTAGTAAATAGATTTAATACTACAAAGACTAGGCTGGATGAAATCAAGCAGACCATCATAGAAAAACAATCCAAGCGTGATGAGGTAGAGGACTTTATACATGAACTTGAAAAGCAAGAACTTATGACAGAGTTTGATAAAAATGTATGGCTTAGCATGGTAGATTTCCTTACAGTGTATCATGATGGAAGAATTGAATTTATTTTTCTTGATGGCAGCCAGGTAGAATTAAATAGATAAAAAAGAAGAAAGGCACTTCACTAAAATTGGTGAGGTGTCTGTTTTGCTTTATAGGCTAGTGGGAAATTTATATAATATATAGGGCTTGACCTGTCCGTTGGGGACCGTGTTATCCTTTAATCAAAGGAGGTAGATAACCATGCTAAGAAGTGAAATTCAAAAAGAAACGGGTCTAACTAGGAAGGCAATAGAATATTACGAGGATAAAGGACTTATCCATCCTCAGAAATCTGAGAATGGTTATAGAGACTATAGTACCAAGGATTTAGAAATTTTGAAAAAGGTATCTATATTTAGAAAGTTGGGAATGAGCATTTCAGAGATTAATCAGTGTATATCATCAGGTGGGGATACACTGTCTTCTGTTTTAAGAAAAAAGGAGCATCAATTGGAGGTTGATGAGAAAAGAAAAGCAATACTAGAAATGGTTGTTAAAGGTGAAAGTAATCAACTTATTAATGATAAAATTTCATTACTTGAGGCGGAAGAAACTATCTATGAAAAACTAGAAATTGCTTTTCCAGGGTATTTTGGACAAATGTTATTTGCTGCTTATCAACCATTTTTGAATGAGCCATTAGAAAATGATGGTAAGAATTCTTTTTACAAATATATAGATTATCTTGATAGGCTCCCTTCGTTTGAATTAAGTGAAGAAGAGAAAAAATATATTGAGAAGCTTAGCTCACACTTTGATATGGAAACCTTAAAGGATATAAATCAAGCTAAACTCGATGCTGTCAATAATCCAGAAAAGTGGATGAAAGATAATGAAGATGCAATTTCTTCGTATGAAAGCTATAAAATTAGTGAAGAGTATCAAAATAGCTTGATGAAACAGATCCAGGAAAAGCTTAAAAACTTTATGAAGGAAAATCAATATTATGAAATAGCAATTCCACTTATTAGAAAATTTAGCAAGTCTTATGATAATTACTATAAGAAGTTGCTAAAGGCAAATGAACAGTATCTAAATAATAAATATCAATAATCATAGGTAGGCACTTACTTGTATTTAGTAGGTGTTTTTTCTATGCCCCAATATAAAAAGTTTCAGAGTACAGAGCCATAGTTTCAGAGTTAAAAGGAAAAGTTTAATTGTATCAAAGACAGTAAGAAACTAGAAATGTAGTCCAACGATAGGATACATTTTAACAGTTGAAAATACGGCTGTTTCAAGCCTTTCTGTTAAGTAGCTCAATCATTTGACCTGAAAATCGGGTCTTTTTTTATTGCCATTTTTTCTGAATTCAGTTTTTTGCACACCACCTTGATATAAAAATTCCTAAACCTTTTAACGGATAAATAATAAGGGTGTGCATATTGATTAAATGAAAGAGCCTTGCTGGATTGACGATTCCAACAAGGCTCTAAGTGTTATATTCCATTTGCATATTTAAATTCAAAACTTCCATCTTCATGCACCACCATTTTTTCAAGCATCAAGTTCCAAAGCAAGGGGTCAAATTCTTCAAGAGGTTCTAAGAGATTCAGCTTTTCTATGAAGAAGTCGTATTTCAGTTTTCTTGATTCTTTTTCACTAATTTCTTTTGCCAATCTTTCGTAGTTTTCTTTTTCATCATTAAAAGCATTTACCAACTTTTCATATTTTTTAGCATATTCTATTTGGTCTTGACTGGTCTTGGAATTGTCTTCTATTAGTTTCTCAATCTTTGCTTTACAGGCATTCATTTTATCGATGGATAACTCAAGAGAAACTTGAAGTTGGGAGGTATCAAAAATATCTTCTACCATTTTTAAATCTTCTAAAATATGCTCTTTATTTGCTATTAGCTCATTTACAGAGTCTATAAAAGCTTTTTTAATATTTTCTTCATATAGATGAGGAGTTTTACAAGGTTCTTCTTTTTTCGTATATTTCTTGTTGCATCTCCAGATGGTGCGTCTATATTTAGTATTAGAATGCCAGGTCTTTGGTCCATAGTATGTACCACAAGAGCCACATAGAATTTTGGAAGAAAAGATATGGTGATTGTACTTAGGTCTGTTTTCAAGCATATCCTGTACAAAATCCCAAATTTTAGGCTTTATAATTGCCTCATGGTTCTTTTCTACATAGTATTGAGGTATCTCCCCTTCATTTATTTTTTTCTCTTTGGTCAGAAAATTTACTGTGAAAGACTTTTGAAGAAGGGCATCACCTTTATATTTTTCATTTGTGAGTATCGACCTAATACTACTCGTGCTCCACTTTTTCTTCCCTTGAATGGTAGGAATGCCTTCTTCGGTTAATATCTTTGCTATCCTGTAAGGGCTGTAACCTTCTATGAAAAGATGGTATATCCTCTTTACCAATTTTGCCTCTTCTTTATTGACTACCAAGTTTCCGTCCGGTCCTTTATCGTAGCCTAGGAAGTTGGCAAATGGAACGGTAACTTTGCCGTCAGCAAATCTCTTCCTCTGTCCCCAGGTTACATTTTCTGAAATAGATCTTGACTCTTCCTGTGCGAGTGAGGACATAATAGTAATTAATAATTCCCCTTTGGAATCGAAAGTCCAGATGTTTTCTTTCTCAAAATAGACCTCAACACCTGCGTCTTTTAAATTTCTTACGGTTGTTAAACTATCCACCGTGTTTCTTGCAAATCTTGACACCGACTTGGTGATGATGAGGTCTATTTTTTTATTCAGTGCATCTTCAACCATATGGTTAAAGCCTTCCCTATATTTCGTATTTGTTCCTGAGATTCCTTCATCTGTATAGATACTTACAAACTCCCAGTCGGCTCTTTGCTTAATATAGTTGGTGTAGTAATCCACCTGTGCCTCGTAGGAAGTAAATTGCTCATCTGAATCGGTAGATACTCTGGCATATCCCGCAACTCTTCTTTTAGTAACCTGAACAGTCGATTTGGATGAATATTTTGTCTTAGTTGCCGGTATCTGAGTTACTTTCTTTTTCATGTCTTTGCCTCCATAGTTCTTTTTGAATTTTGCTCATTTTCTTTTTTGTTTCTTCCGAGTGTTTAGGCTTTGGACTTATTGGATTTTCATATTTATAAGTCGCCTTTTTGCCGTCTTTGTAGTGAAAAGTCAAAGTATAATCATTGATACTTATATGACTTAATTTCTCTATCATTATGTCTTTATCAAAGGCTTTAAGTCCAAGTTCCTTAGCTGTAAGTTCTTCTAAAACACTCAAATTTACAGGAGAGTTTTCACAGATGCTTTTCTTGCTCGAGCAGTAGTAGCAGATGACTATGTCTCCATTTACATGGTACAGCTTTTGTCTTCTGTAGCTTTTGCCACATTTCTCGCATTTTACAAAACTTGTAAATTCGTTATAACGGCTTATCTTTCGATTTAGATTAGGATCTGACCTTTTCTTTGAATAGTTAAGTCTTACTTCATCTGTCCACCTATCTTTTTTGGCAGTGGATTTCCACTCCACTTTTTCTTTGTGACCGTCTTTAAAGATAAATTCCAAAAGTCCCGGTTTTAATACATTGATATCGGAAATTCTTTCTGTAAATACCTCTTCATCAAATTCATGAATGCCGAGAACCTCCGCACATTTATTTTTTAAAATGTACTCCGGGATTGAAGGATTGATGCAGCCATTTCTTCTTGCTTCTTTTTGCCCGGCACACATCCAAACGGCATACTTTCTTCCGGCTTGATTTCTCTGATTTCTTTGGTAGTTCCTACCACAAGAACAGTGGATTTTACTTGTAAGACAAGTTGTATTAATTGCTCTATTGGCGAGTGCTCCAAGTTCTCTTCTTCTTGCCATTTCTTCTTGTACCTTATTAAAAACATCAAGCTCTATTATTTTAGGATGCGTGTTTTCCGTCCAGTACATAGGCAGTTCACCTTGATTTTTAATTTCTCTTTTAGTTATAAAGTCGGTATAAGTCTTTTGCAGTTTGGAGTTGCCTGTGTACTTTTCCTGTCTTAAGATTGCTCTTATGCTTGAGGGACTGAAGGGATTTCCCGTAAGACCTTTTATATTCTTTTCTTGTAATTCTCTAGCAGTCGTTTCAGCTGATTTACCGTCCAAGAAGTTTTGAAAGCAGTATCTTATAACCTCAGCCTCTTCTTCTACCAAATTAAACTTCTCTCCATCCCATCTGTAGCCATAGAGTACAAAGGAGTTACCCTTACCTTTTTCAAAGTTTTTTCTGATTCCCCATTTAACATTGTTGGAGATGGATCTTGCCTCTTCCTGTGCAAAGGATGCAAGAATGGAAAGCATAAGCTCTCCGTCACCCGAGAAGGTCTTTATATTTTCTTTCTCGAAATGCACCTCAACTCCTATTAACTTTAAGTGCCTTACTATCTCAAGAAGATCTACAGTATTTCTTGCAAACCTAGATATGGATTTTGTAAGGATAAGGTCAATTTTTCCATCTTCACAGGCCTTTAACATCTCTTGAAATTGCTCTCTATTTGCAGTTGCTCCGCTTGTTCCTAAATCCGAATAGACACCTGCAAATTCCCAATCCTTGTTGGCCGTTATAAGTTCGTTGTAATAGCTTACCTGCTGTGATAGAGAATTTAAGGTTCTTCCTTTCGCTACAGAAACTCTTGCATAAGCCGCCACTCTTTTTCGTTTTTTAAGAGTGGGAAGTTTCGCTTCAATCTTTTGTATCCTTTTCATCAAACTTCCTCCTTATCAGTACTATATATCAATATATAGAGCCTCAAAGTCAAGCGATATCAAGCATAAAGCTAAGAATATCCGCATTATATTTCTTAGAAAGTTTTTGAGTCAGATCCTTAAATTCTCTTTGAGTGATGACATTTTCATCCCTTAATTTTTTGAAGATGAGGTAGGAAATATAAAACTTAAACTCATTATTCATGGCCAAACCTATCCTTGATGTAGCACTCATGAGAGCAGTACTTCCTATTTTTATTTCCATAAGCATTAAAAGGTTTATGGCAGTAAGAGCAAGTAAAAGAGTAATATGCCTTACGATTTACCTTGTCTAAGTTATTGTTCCACCAATCTTGTCTACACTTTGATGAGCAGAACTTTTTCCTTTCATCAATCTCACATCCGCAGTTTAAACAGATATGTTTCTTCTTTACACCAACCCCTGTAAGTCCATTACGTCTGCAGTAACTTTTAACCGTATTTATAGATATTTTAAGTGTGTCAGCTATTTCCTTATAGCTGTATCCCTCTTGTCTTAGTTTCTCTATCATGTTAATCCCTCCTACTAGCCCTAAGACAAAAAGAGGGTGTTTGTTAGGTGTGTGTAAAAAAGTTTCTCTAATAGATGACAATAAATATTAATAAATATAAATTAATATCATTTTATATTGAAAAAAATGGTGAAATGAGGTATAATATATAAAAATGTGCCAATAAATAATTAGGAGTAGCTTATGAATGAATTTAAAGAAGAAAGATATATAGGTTTAAAAGAGGCTGCTGAATTTCTGGATATTAAACCAGTTACACTAAGAAGTTGGATAAAAAGAAAATCTACAATGCCTGTTCATAAGGTTGGTAGGTTATGGAAATTTAAAAAGACAGAATTAGACGAGTGGGTAAAAAGCGGGAAAAGCTCGGAATGAAATCTGATGTTGAGGTAAGAAAGAATGATAAGTATTAACATATATAATGATGACTGTATTGAGGTTATGAGTCGATTAGAAAATGGCAGTATTGATTTAATATTGACTGATCCGCCGTATAATCTTGGAAACTTTATGAAAAATAGAGATACAAATTTAGGTAAAATGAGAAAAAATTTCTTTGGAGACGCTGGTTGGGATGATATGGATTTTAAAGAATGGGAAGAATCTATGAATAGATTTTTCGATAAATCTTCTAATGTCATTAAAACAGGTGGTTCAATGATTATTTTCATGTCAATATTGAAAGTAGAAACGCTTATAAAAATTGCTGAAACGCATGGATTTTATTATAAGACAACGGGAATATGGCATAAGACAAACCCAATGCCTAGAAACATGAACATACAGTTTGTTAATTCTACTGAGGCTTGGTTATATTTTGTATATAAAAAAAGGACAGGAACTTTCAATAATGATGGTGCTATGTATCATGATTTTATTGAAACGTCTGTAACATCTAATGGAGAACGTAGATATGGCAAACATCCGACTCAAAAACCTGAAATTTTAATGAGTCATTTTATTGATCTTTTATCTAATCCTGGTGAAACTATTCTAGATCCCTTCATGGGAAGTGGAACTACTGGAGTTGCTGCAAAAAAGTTAGATAGGAATTTTATTGGAATCGAGATAGATGAATGTTATTTTAAAATTGCAAAATCTAGAATTAATGAGGATAAACAAGCATGATTCCAAAAGTTATAGATTTATTTGCTGGTGCGGGGGGTCTATCTTTAGGATTTATGGATGCAGGATTTGAAATAGTATTGGCAAATGAAATAGATAAGTCGATTGCAGAGTCATACATTAAAAATCATCCTTCAACAAAAATGATAATAGGGGATATTACTAAACTTGATATCTATCAAAATTTTATTCCTTACAAAAATGTTGTTGATGTAATAATTGGGGGTCCTCCATGTCAGGGATTTTCACAAAAAGGAAAAAGAAAAACGATAAATGATGAGAGAAATTATTTATTTCAATATTTTGTAAAAGTAGTTTCAATTGTTAAACCAAAATACTTTGTAATGGAAAATGTGCCTAATATATTGACGTCTGAAAATGGTCTTTTTATAGAAGAGATAAATGAGTTATTTTCAAAAATAGGGTATTTCCTTGAATATGGTGTTTTGAATGCTTATGATTTTGGAGTTCCGCAAAATAGGCGAAGAGCAATAATTTTAGGTAAATATAAAGGAATTCCTCCAAAGTTACCGACAGGTTCAAGAGAAAAAGTAAGTATTTGGGATGCAATTAGTGACTTGAATTTTTTGAATTCTGGAGAGGGAGAAGAAAAAATGGAGTATGAAATACCTCCTCAAACTAGATACCAAAAAAGACTTAGGAAAGATAGCAAGATTTTATATAATCATAAAGCGACTAAACATTCAAAATTAGTATTGGAAAGACTTTCTATGATACCGCCAAATGGTGGCAAGGATTCTCTTCCAGCTGAGCACCTAACAAAATCCATATATAGTGGAACCTGGTCTAGAATGAAGATAGATGAACCATCAGTTACTATTACTACTAGATTTGATACGCCTTCTTCGGGTCAGTTTACACATCCTTATTTAAACAGATCAATAACGGTACGTGAAGCTGCAAGAATTCAATCGTTTCCAGATACATTTATATTTATTGGTACTAAGTCGTCTCAAATGAGACAAGTAGGAAACGCTGTTCCACCACTTTTAGCACGAAATATTGCGAGAGTTATAATTAAAGATATTGAGGAGAGGAAAAATGATTAGACCAGACAACCTAGAAATTTATGAATCTTTAGATCTTAAATTAGGTATAAAATCTTCACTACCAGAAGTTAAATCTACAATTGCTTTGTTAATTTTGCTGTGGGAATCCAATGACAGACCAGACATGTTGAAATATTCAGAACAGCAAAACAAGTCAATAGTAATCCCAGCTCAGCTAAAAAGTAATCTTATTAATTTTATTTATGAAAATGTTAGTGATTTTAAAATTATAGATGACAAGTTTGAATACTTAATAAATTCAAATAAACTTTATACTTCCCAAATGGAATCTCTAATTGTTGCTTTTGAGCTTATTTGGAGACTCGGCAAATTTAGTTTTGTTGATAAAGCAAAACCATCCAGCGCTGAGAGAACAGGATTAAATAGATACCCGAAAGAAATTTATTTTTCTTCAAATTTAGATTTAATACATAGTGTTATTTCTAATAACTTTGATGAATTTATTAAAGTGTTAATTGACTGGTTAGGTTATTCAGCGACTTTCGAACAAAATTATGAAACCACATTACTAATTGCCTTACAAGTTTTTACAGAAGGTTCTATATACAAGCTGAATGATAATGGTAAAAGTATAATTTTTAATCAAAATAGTATTTATAATAAATTATTGGACGGCAATGAAAAAATAGACATCAATGGAGATAGTGAATCTAAGGGGCCCTTGAGAGTCTTAAAGTCTGCTCTAAATGAAAAGATGAATCCTTATTTGGAATATAATAGTGGTGCTGTGTCAGTCAATCCTGAACTTAAGGATAGATTCGTCACTTACCAAAAAAGAGTTGAAACTTTTTTGAAATTGTCTACGACAGATTTTACTGATTTAAGAGAATTTCTAATAGGTAATAAATGCCAAAATGGTACAATCTTAGAAAAAACAGAAAGGCTTTCAGGTGGGGAAAACATCCTATTATATGGAGTTCCGGGTTCTGGAAAAAGTTATACAATAGAACAAGAATATTGTAACGATGAATCTAAGATAGAGAGAATAGTTTTTCATCCTGACTACATGAATACAGATTTTATTGGACAAATTTTACCTACGATTAAGGAAGACAAGACAATAACTTATGAATTCACCCCTGGTCCGTTCACAAGGATCGTAGAAAAATCATACAAGAACCCTAGCGATATGTTCTATCTAATTATAGAAGAAATCAATAGAGGTAATGCTCCCGCGATATTTGGAGATGTATTTCAACTATTGGATAGAAATAAATCCGGGGAAAGTTCTTATTCCATAAAAAACCATAATGTAGCTGAAATTGTATATGGAGACCCGGAACATACTGTATCGATCCCTTCAAATCTATCAATATTGGCAACTATGAATACAGCTGACCAGAATGTATTTACTCTTGACACTGCTTTTCAAAGAAGATGGGTTATGAGATTAATAAAGAACGATGTTTCAAAAGCGGAGCATGCAAAAGTTGAAATTTTAGATACAGGTGTAACGTGGGAGATTTTCAATAACACAATCAACGACTTTATTCTTGCAAATAACGCATCAACAATGTCATCTGAAGATAAAAGATTAGGTGCATATTTTATTACCAGAGACATTTTGGAATCAAAAGATGAATCAAAATTTGCTGAAAAAGTTATCAAATATTTATGGGATGATGCTTTTAAGTTTGCAAGAAATAAGTTGTTTGAACCTAGTTACAGAAGTCTTGAAAAAGTAATAGATGATTTTGCAGATTTTAGTGGGTTTGAGAGGTTTAATATTTTTACTTCAGAAGTTAAGGAACAACTGAGAAACAAAGTTAATATTAATCAGATAAATTTGACTGATTCGGATTCTGAAGAAAAATCGGAAGAATAGTTTTATGAGTGGATTTCAAGATGTTAATCCGGATATTCCTTTGACTAAGTATTGTAGGAATGCAACGAACAGAGAAGGAGATACTTTTGTTGGAATTAAATCAGAAAATATTGATGGTGAGCATAATTTATCTATTCATTTTCCGATAGGCTATAAAATATCAGATAATGAAGATGTCGTAAGAGATGAAATTTTAGAACTAGTTTCTGTATTACAAGAATATAATGATGAACGTTCTAGAATTTCTCAGATAGCACCGGAGCAAGTATTAAAAACAGTAAGATTTCCTGTTCAAGCATATATGACTGTAATCATGGAGTATTTGAACAATGGTTACTATCAGATAACAGAAGAACAATTTACAAGAGGTACTTCAGGTCAAATTCACTGGCCTAGAACAGTTCTTTTAGAAACAAAGAATGCCATTCCGACGGAAAACGGAATAGTGTATCCACAATACAGAGTGAAACAGCACAATGAAACAGACAAAGATTTGATAACAGAAATAAATAAATTTTGTGTATATAAGAGTTATATAAGATTAGGCTGGATATATAAACTTCAATCACCTAAAAAGCCTAAGCCTGTTGAAAACACACAGGTGTATAATAGATATCTTAGTGACAAAATATTAAGAACCAATGTTGACAAAGATAAAAGACTGTTCCAAGCAATGTTGGATATATTAAATTTTGAAAACACAATAGATGATCCCGAGCAATTTTACTTTGGAACAAATAATTTCGAATACATTTGGGAAAGGTTGATTCAAGCTACGTTTGGAAATGTAGAAAAAAATTATTATTTTCCAAGGACAAAGTGGCTCCTAAAAATTGGGAAAAATAATGAAAATGCAGCTCTGGAGCCGGACACCATTATGAAGGAATCTGGGGATGTATTTATCTTGGATGCTAAATATTACAAGTATGGTGTAACAAGATTCCCGTCCGACCTACCAAATTCCAGTTCTATTAATAAGCAAATCTCATATGGAGAGTATGTAAGTTTTGATGAGAAATTTGAAGAAGAGAGAAAAGCCGGTATGGAAGTATATAACGCTTTTTTAATGCCGTATGATTCTTGTGAGGATGTATATAACTTTGAGGAAAAAGTTGAAAATTATTATTCGATAGGAGAGGCTGTTTCTGACTGGAAAGACGGAAAAGAAAAATATCAAAGAGTTCAAGGAATATTAATAGATATAAAGTGGTTAATAAAAAATAGCATTCGACCTAGTGGAAAAGAGATTTTTAAATTATCAAATGCGATTAAAAATAGTATTGATGAAAATAAGAAGAAGTAAGTAAATGCAGCGGCATAAACTTACTTCTTTTTTTGAAGTTGTTTTTTCTGATAATTTCTCTGTGCAACTGCATTACAACACACAAGAGAACAATATATCTTTCTGGAGTTCGTTCTGGAAACTTGGAAAAACTCTTTACAGTTGTCATTTTTACATTTTCTCAATTCATTTTCTTTACTATTCATATAAAATAAAGAAAAATAAAGAGCAGTATACAAAGATGGCAATTTCCAATCGGGTTTCATGTCATTGATGTTAAATTTCGGTGTTACGCTGGAAAGATTTGTTTCAAATTCATCTTCTAAAAGAATTTTAGATACTTCCATTAAGGCTTTTAACAGTTTTCTATCCTTTGTGATGTCTTCATATAAGTTATCTTCAAATGTCCCCTCTAATGATATATCACTTTGAGAAAATGTGAGATATTCTGTTGAAAAATGAAATAAAAAATCAACCACAATATTATACTTTGGATCATCTAATAATTGTCTTTTATTTTTATAGACTCTACATAAATTTTTAAACCATTGTGGGAAATTTCCTAGTTTTATATCATTATATGTTTCGACATCTATTTCGTTGATTCCGTTTTTAGACAATAAATCTTTAATCTCAAAATACTCTATCTTTTGTCCATTTACTATTTTTTGTTTTATATTATGTGAACTTTCATTATGTGAATTGGCGCCATCTATCACTGTTTTAACTTTGCTTTTTTTAATAGTAAATACTTCTTTGTCACCTATTATAAATTCGGACTCATCTTTAAAGATTAGATATAAGGTAGCATCAAGCAATTCCTGAACACTATTCACTTTATAAAACAGATAATTATCAAATTGATTATTCATAAGGAAAACAAAGGCTAGTAAATTATTTTTCAAGTCGTTAACCTTATCGATATCTATGCTATAAAAATCATCGTCATCTAGCGTAAATAAAAATCCATATTTTTCAAAGAACGATTTATAAGTGTATAAATCGTCTTTTTTTATGCCTAAAAATTCACCAAGAATATTATTCTTAGATTTATCTTTTATATCAGAAAGTTTTAAGCCTTCCCCATAAAAGTAAGCCACAGGAATATCTTTTTCTTTTACTTTTTTTACAACTAAGTTTTCGACAAGACGATTTGTTTTATTATCAGCTACTTTTTCAATTTCGCAGATACATTTGTCATTTTCAAATGTAAAATATGTCAAAAATTCTCTAGATAAATCCTCGGTCATCTTTAACTCCTCCTTAATAATTGATTATTTAGAAATAATCACTCATTAAATATATTATAGCACATAATTTTCTTATTTTTTCAATTTATTTTTTTTAAAGTGATGAGTAATTTTACATATATTTATCAAAGCCCGAAGTGTGTAAAAATATAAGTGTACCAGCAAGGTACGAAAATATTAAATCTCAAAAGTATGAGTGGCCACGAATACGGAGATGCAAAAAGAATAGAAACTAGTGATAAAGATTAGTTTCTCTTTCAATGCAGCTACCGTTATTTGTCGTGGACAAAACTAAGACTAGCAAATTGAACGCCTCTTTTGCATCTCAAACGAGATGGCAAAGAGAGGTTTTTTTAATGGAAAAACGATGGTTAGAAACACTTATGACAAAAGAGGCAGCAGAAGATTTTGGTTTGGATGTAAAAGACTTAATAAAAGTCAGAAGAAAAGATGGAACTTATTATGTATACAAAGAAGAAGTTAGTAAAGAAGCTTATTTAGAGGCAATTCGAGAAGAACGTAAATATCAGAAAAGACGCCAAAGAATGTTTAAGGAAATGGCTGAAGATGGAGTGAGTATTATTCCTCTACATGAAGTAGAAAAAATGAAAAAGGAAGATAAAAGAAAAAATATTAATCATTTTTATGAATCGGAAATTGAAAATATGGCTGTTAAACATCTGATGTTGGAAGCATTGGCAGAGGAAATTGAAAAACTTCCAGATTTTGATAGAAAACTTATGAAATTAGTTTTTCACACAGATTTAACTCAAAGGCAATTAGCTGAAATTTTAGGGGTTTCTGTGTGGAAAATTAATACGAGTATTAAAAAAAATAAAGAAATTCTAAAAAATAACCTAACAAGATAGTCGATTTTGTCTTAGGGCTAGTGAAGGGATTAAGAACTAAATCTTATATTTAGTTCTCTCCTCTATCACCTAAGGAAGGAGGAAATCTTCATGGAAAAGAAAGAAGAAATGGCGACAAGCTTATATGCCATATCAATTGTAGCGAGGAAATTAGCAAGACAGTTATTAAAAGAAATGGAGGATAAAAAAGATGTCAAGAATAAAGCTACTAATGGAAATCAAAGAAGATGCAGAGAATCTTGTATCTAGTATAGGTGTACTCCTTGCATCAATGGAAAGTGATGAAGAAGTTCCTAAAAAGGAAGAAAAAGTAAATCAGAACGAAAAGATTTATGAGATTGAAGATGTTAGAAAGATACTAGCTAATAAATCAAGATTAGGTCATACAGCTAAGATAAGAGAACTCCTAGAAAAGTATGGAGCTAAAAAGTTATCTGAGATTGATCCAAGTAAGTATAAAGACTTGGTAGCAGACGTAGAGGAACTCTAATGGGCGACCACGCAATACTATCAGCATCATCTTCTAATAGATGGATTCATTGTCCACCAAGCGTTAGGCTTTCTCAACAATGTGAAGATGAGGTTAGTCCGTATGCACTTGAAGGTACCTCAGCTCATGTCTTAGCAGAATATAAACTAAAGAAGTTATTAGGCTTAGATATCAAAGATCCTACTGATGATTTGGACTTTTATGATGAAGAAATGAATGAGTTAACTGAGGGATATGCCTCATATGTAACTGAAGTAATAATTAGGTACGAAAACCCAGCCGTCTTTGTGGAAGAAAGACTTGACCTATCAGGCTATGTTAAAGAGTCATTTGGAACTGCTGACTGTGTAGTTGTAGGTGATAATGACCTCCACATAGTAGATTTAAAGACCGGATATATTTTTGTAGATGCAAAAGAAAACACTCAGCTAATGCTATATGGACTTGGTGCTCTGAATCTCTTCGATGGAATTTATGATATCGAGAAAGTAGTTCTTCATATCTATCAACCAAGAAGATGCAATATATCAACTTATGAAATTAAAAAGATAGAACTTTATAAGTGGGGAGAAACCGTACGAGAGATTGCTGAGAAAGCATATAAAGGCGAGGGAGAATTCTCTTGTGGAGAATGGTGCATTTTCTGCAAAGCAAAGAGCAAATGTAGGAAAAGAGCAGAAGAGAACCTAAAACTAGCACAAGAAGAATTTACCATACCACCAGAATTATCTGATGATGAAATTGAAGAGATTCTACCAAGATTAGACGAACTGGAACAATGGGTCAAAGATATCAAGACCTATGCTTTAGAAAAAGCAATGAGGGGCCATAGATGGAAGGATCTAAAACTGGTTGAGGGCAGATCTAATAGAAAATACCGAGATGAAGATGAAGTAGTTAAGAAAGTAAAAGAACTTGGATTCAATCCCTTTGAAGAAAAGTTACTTGGCATTACAGCAATGACTAAGCTACTAGGTAAGAAAGTCTTTGATGAAAATATTACAGAATTATTAGAAAAACCAAAAGGGAAGTTAACTTTAGTAAGCATTAGAGACAAGAGAGAAGAAGTAAAAATTGACAATGTTAAAGAAGAATTTGGAGGTAAATAATATGTCAAATATCAATAAAACAAAAGTAATTACAGGTGAAGTTAGATTAAGCTATGCGAATGTTTGGGAGCCAAAGTCAATCAATGGTGGTAAAGAAAGATACTCAGTATCTGTTATTATCCCAAAGAGCGACCAAAAGACCATCGAGAAAATTGAAAAAGCAGTAGAGGCTGCAATTGAAGAAGGACTTTCTAAATTTAATGGAAAGAAACCAAATAAGAAAGCTATCAAACTTCCATTAAGAGATGGTGATACAGAAAAAGATGATGAGACTTATGCAGATGCATACTTCTTAAATGCCAACTCTATGACAGCACCTCAAATTGTAGATAGAAACGTAGAACCTATTCTTGATAGAAGTGAAGTCTACTCAGGAGTTTATGCAAGAGTATCTCTTAACTTCTATGCCTACAATGTAAATGGCAATAAGGGCGTAGCGGTTGGGCTAGGAAATATTCAAAAGCTAAGAGATGGTCAACCTCTAGGAAACAGGTCTAATGCAGCAGATGACTTCGATGCAATGGATGATGATGACGAAGATTTCTTAGCATAGGAGGATTTTATATGAAAGAAATAATTTTAGCTATTTTGATGGGATTATGGTCCTACTACTGGTATAAGTTAGGCTATGTTCAGGCTCAAATTAATGAAACACAAAAGAGGATTAGGGAAATTTATAGAGATATAGAGAAACAATTGGATGAAACGCAAAGAACTGTTGATAAATGCATCCAATCATTGGACGAAATTAAATATAAATGAAGAAAATATCAATTGATCTTGAAACCTATTCTTCAGTTGATTTAGGCAAAAGTGGTGTATACAAATATGTCGAGAGTGAGGATTTTGAAATCCTCCTCTTTGCCTACTCTATTGATGATGAAGAAGTTAAGGTCATAGATTTGGCAAGTGGGGAGATGATTCCTGGAGAAATATTATCAGCACTTGATGATGAAAGTATAGAAAAGTGGGCCTTTAATGCCAACTTTGAAAGGGTGTGCTTGTCTAGATATCTTGGAGAGCGTTTAGAGCCTAAAGGTTGGTACTGCACTATGATTTGGTCAGCCTATCTTGGTCTCCCTTTGTCATTAGAAAAAGTGGGAGAGGTTTTGAAATTAGATAAACAAAAAATGGTAGAAGGAAAATCCCTTATTAGATATTTTTCCATTCCTTGCAAACCAACTAAGACCAATGGAATGAGGACAAGGAATCTACCACATCATGATTTAGATAAGTGGTCTACCTTTAAGGAATATAACAAGCGAGATGTTGAAACAGAAATGGCTATAAAGAAAAAATTATCAGCCTTTCCATTACCTCAATTAGAATGGGAAAACTACTGGATAGATCAAAACATCAATGACAGAGGGATTTTAATTGATGAAGTTTTAGTTGATTCAGCTATTAAATTTGATGAAATATTACGAGAAGAAAATATGGACAGAGCCATAGAACTAACTGGTCTTGAAAATCCAAATTCTCCCATGCAGTTAAAAGAATGGCTTAATAAGAAAGGCTTAGAGATAGATTCCTTAGCTAAAAAAGATGTAGAGTCTGCTCTTATAAATGCTGAAGGCGATATTAAAGAAGTCTTGGAACTTAGACAAGAATTATCTAAGTCTTCAGTTAGAAAATATGATGCTATGAAAAATGTAAAAGGAAAAGACAATCGAGCAAGAGGTCTGATCCAATTTTATGGAGCAAATAGAACTGGAAGATATTCAGGAAGGCTTATTCAAGTTCAAAATTTAAGAAGAAATAATCTCAAAGACTTAGACCTTGCTAGGAGTCTTGTAAAAAATAGAGATTACGAAACTATGGAAATTTTATATGAATCACCCTCTGATATTTTATCCCAATTAATAAGAACAGCCTTTATACCAAAAGAAGGCACCAGATTTATTATTTCAGACTTTTCAGCAATAGAGGCTCGTGTCCTTGCATGGCTTGCAGGAGAACAATGGGTTCTAGATGCCTTTGAAAATGGAGAAGATATCTATTGCAGAACAGCATCGAGGATGTTTGGAGTGCCAGTTGAAAAGCATGGAGTAAATGGTCATCTTAGACAAAAAGGAAAGATAGCGACTTTAGCTTGTGGTTATCAAGGGGCCTTAGGTGCTCTTAAAGCAATGGGTGGTATTGAAATGGGTTTATCTGAAGATGAACTTCAATCAATAGTCGATTCCTGGCGAGAGGCTAATCCAAATATAGTAAGTCTTTGGTGGGACATAGATGCAGTCGTAAAAAGAGTTGTAAAAACTAGAAGTAAAGAAGAATATAAGAGCCTAGTTATTAGCTATGAGAAAGGCATTCTTTTTATACAACTTCCTTCAAAGAGAAGACTTGCTTATCCAAAGGCAAAAATTGGGATTAATCGATTTGGTGGAGAATCAATTGTCTATGAAGGAATAGTAGTAGGAAATAAATGGGACAAGATAGAATCTTACGGCGGTAAATTTGTAGAAAACATAGTTCAAGCAATAGCCAGAGATATTTTAGCTGAGGCTATGATGAGGCTTGAGAAAAATGGATTTAATATTGTCATGCATATCCATGACGAAGTTGTAATAGAAAGTGATTCATCTAGCATTGAAGAAATAAATAAAATCATGTCCGTAGTTCCTAGCTGGGCACCTGGACTAATTCTCGATGCAGATGGATTTGAAAGTGAATTTTATAAGAAAGACTAAGGAGGTCTTTATGAACATAGAAATTTTTAGAAATAGCGAATTTAAAGATATAAGAACAATGGTAATTAATGGAGAACCATGGTTTGTAGGTAAAGACATAGCTGAAAATCTCGGTTATATTAACTCAAGTAAGGCAGTTATAAATCATGTTGAGACAGAGGATAAACAATTTATAATGTTAGACTTAGCAGATTCCCAAAATGGGAATGTGCCTAAAGGTCAAACTAAGACAGCTGTTATAAATGAATCTGGTCTATATAGCCTAATTCTATCTAGCAAATTACCTCAAGCGAAAAAATTTAAAAGATGGGTTACAAGCGAAGTTTTACCAAGTATTAGAAGATATGGGATGTATGCTACAGATGAACTTTTAGACAACCCAGATTTATTCATCTTAGTACTTGAAGAATTAAAAAGAGAAAGACAAGAAAAGCTAATCCTAAAGCAGCAGAATTTAGAGATGAAACCAAAGGCGTCCTATTACGATATTGTCTTATCCTGTAAAGAGGCTGTAGCAATAACAGTAATTGCCAAAGACTATGGTTGGTCTGCCAGAAAAATGAATAAGAAACTTCATGAGTTGGGGGTTCAGTTTAAGCAAGGCAAGATCTGGCTTTTATATCAAGATTATGCTGAAGAAGGATATACTTGTACAAAAACTTATCCATTCAATAAAGGAAATGGAGAGGTTGGTACAAAAATTCACACTTACTGGACACAAAAAGGCAGACTGTTTATTTACAATCTTTTAAAATCCGAAGGCTATGTTCCTTTAATTGAAATTAAGGAGGCAGCCTAATGAATAAAGAATTATATAACAGGAGTGGGTGCAAGGACCCCACTCCTTATCAAGCAATTAAAAATGCAGAGAAGAGGTACTATCCCTTGGTATATATCTGCAGTCCATTTTCTGGAGATGTAGAAAATAATATCATCAAGGCACAGAAGTACTCTCGATACGCTTTAAATAAAGGAAACATACCTATAGCACCACACCTACTTTTTCCTCAATTTATGAGTGATGAGAGTGAGAGAAGGCTTGCCATGCATTTTAATTATGTACTTCTTGGAAAATGTAAAGAAGTCTGGGTCTTTGGTGACCATATAAGCGCTGGAATGGCTGAAGAAATAAAGATTGCTGAGAAGAGAAAAATGAAGATTCGTTATATAAAGGAGGTAGCCTAATTGAAAATATATACCTCGAACTTAATAGGAGTGGAGTCAAACTGTGTTTATCCAAATGAGGTTAATGCAGTAGATGTTAGATCTTTTGAGAAAGCTTCAAGATTTGACCATGTAATGGCTAAGTATAAAAATTCCTATCGATCCAACGATAATTTTATAGAGTCAGAATGTGTTCCCATGGATATAGACAATGACCATACAGAAAATTCAGATGAATGGATCTCAGCTAATGACCTAAAAAGGATTTTTGATGGAGTGAAATTTGCCTTAGTTTACAGTAGAAATCACAATAAAGAAAAACATGGGAAGCCCGCAAGACCAAGAATGCACATATATTTTCCAATCCCGAAGATCACAAATTTAGTCGAATATGTAGGGATAAAAGAAAGATTGTCAGAAACTTATACTTTCTTTGATGGCAATGCCTTAGATGGAGCGAGATTTTTCTTTGGAGTTAAGAATCCTGATGTTGAAATAGTTAAGGGGAGAAAATATGTAACTGATATTTTAAAAGATAACTTTGAGGACTTTGACAATTCTCAAGACTTGATTCAGCAAGGCTCTAGAAATTCAACTATGAACCATTTTGCAGGACGAGTTTTAATTCGATATGGAAATACAGATGAGGCAAGAAAACTTTTTGATAAAAAAGCCAGCCTTTGCTCACCGCCACTTCCAGATGAGGAGCTAGAACAAATCTGGAGGTCAGCTTGTAAGTTCTACAAAAAGGTAGCTGCAAGTGAAGATTATGTTCCACCTGAAGAATACAATGAAAGATATGAGGAATATAAGCCAGAGAAACTTACAGATATAGCAATGGCTGAAATCTTTACTAAGCATAACAAAGATAAAGCTATCTACACTATATCTCAAGGCTGGCTTTATTGGACGGGCAAGAAATGGGAAGATTCTGAACTAAAAGTAATGAGTCTTTACATGGAGACTGCTAAAAAAGTTTTAGAAAATGCAAGCATTGAATTTAAAGAGGGCTATCAAGAATTAGCTGATGCTGAAATGATGGGAAATAAGGAAGAAAAAGCACAAGCAAAGTTAAAAGTAAATAGTGCAAAAGCATATCTCAATTTTGCTAAAAAAATGAACGATCATGGAAAAGTATCTGGAATATTAAAACTAGCTAAGTCTTTGTTAGAAGTTAAAAATGAAAAACTTGATGCAGATGCTTTTATTTTAAATACACCTGTTGGAGTTATTGATTTAAAAACAAGTGAAATAAAAGTGCATGACCCATCTTACTATTGCACGAAGATTACTGCAATATCTCCAAGCAAGGATAATATGGATATGTGGATAGCTACTTTAATGGATGTAACTGGTGGAGATGATGAGTTTATTAATTTCTTAAAGTTCCATGCGGGGTCGACATTAATAGGTCATGTTTATGAAGAAGCACTCCTTATAGCTTATGGAGACGGAGGAAATGGGAAGTCTACTGTCTTTAATTCAGAGGCTCATGTTCTTGGAGACTATGCAGGTAAAATCCCAGCTGAGTCTTTAACAACAAGAGCAAAGAATGTGAAGGTTGATCTTGCTGAGTTATGTGGTAAGAGATTTATTTTAGCTTCTGAAACAGAAGAAGGTCAAAGACTGTCAAGTTCAATGTTAAAACAGATAGCAAGTGTTGATGATATTTCAGCAGAAAGAAAATACTATGCGCCATTCTCATTTACACCAACGCATTCTACTATTCTCTATACAAACCATCTACCAAAGGTAGGCTCTAATGATCGAGGAACCTGGAGAAGAATTGTGGTTGCTCCATTTTCTGTAGCCATCAAAAATCCTAAGACAGATTATATAGATAAGCTTTTAGAAAAAGCAGGAGGAGCAATTCTACAGTGGATGATTGAAGGGGCAAAAGAGTATATAGATGCAGGGTTTAAATATCCAAAGTGTAATGTTGTAGATGATGCTAAAAGCTCATATAAAGAAGAGAATGACTGGATAAACCATTTCATTTCAGATAAATGCATAAAAGGAACAAATTATAAAGAAATGAGTGCAAGATTATATCAAGTTTATCGTGAGTGGGCTGGTTCAAATGGAGAATATATTAGAAATAATAGAGATTTTTCACGAGCCCTTATAGCAGAAGGTTATGAAAAGAAAAGGACAAATAGGGGAATTGAATGGAGCGGTATAACCATCAATGATTTAATGGAGTCGGAAGACGACTTTTTATAAATGTATTTTAGTGTACCATTTATAGGCTAAATAAAGATAATTGTATAGAAAAAAGTTTTTCTTAATTAATGAAAAATGCATACACTAAACTACAAAAAGACATGACTATTTACACTTAACTCAACACTGAAATGGCTTAATATAAGCGTTTTGTATGGTGTGAATAGTTATAGCCTACTTTCTTTTATATATTATTTTTATTCTCTCGTGTAAAAGGTTTATATAAAGCTACACTATACAACACTTTAGAAAATGGAGGATTTATGAATTTCTATAATTACATGATGAAAAATCATTTAAATGAAAAGTCTCCAAGAGGAGATTTAGCAAGAGACATTAATGAAGATAGGGACTTTCCTAAAAATAAAACAGGGAAATTTAAGGGCTGGAAAAGACTGATTAAAAATTATTTAGAAAGCCATGGTGCTTGTTATGATTGTATGATGGCTTTTGAAAAAGCATGGAAGGAGTATGAAAATTGCGAGAGAAAGAGATTGAATCTGCCCTTGTAAAAAGAGTAAAAGAGAATAGTGGACTATGTCTTAAATTTACATCTCCTTCAATGACGGGAATACCAGATAGAATAATACTTCTCCCTAAAGGAAAGATTGGATTTGTTGAAACAAAAAGACCTGGAGGAGAATCAAGACCAATCCAGAAAAAAAGAATTAGGCAATTTAAAAATTTAGGTTTTAAGGTTTATGTTCTTGATTCAAAAGAAAATATTGATGAAATAATAAAGAGGATTGGAGGTTATAATGCTAGTTAGTTTAAAGTGTGATTGGTGTGGAAAAGAAATAACAAAAGAAAAATGTCGTATAACAAGACATAATTTTTGTTCTCGTGAATGTCTGGCAGATTTCAGTAATAAAACTAAAAATCCAGAAGGATACAAATTACTAAAAGATTACACTAATATAAGCAAAAATTTGAGTGAAATAAACAAAAAACTTAATCCTACTAGAATGACAAAAGATGTAAGAGAAAAATTAAGAAAGAGTAGATTAGGAACAGGAAAAGGAAAATCTTATAAAAAACTACATGGAATACACGAGCATAGAATAATAGCTGAAGAAATATTAGGTCAGCCTTTAAAAGAAGGAGAAGTTGTTCATCATGTAGATGGGAATAAAAGAAATAATGCTAAATACAATTTAATGGTCTTACCTTCAAATTCAGTTCATATAAAATTACATCAAAAATTAAAACGATTTTGGGAAAGTAGCGTATTTGATGGAATTTAAAGCACATGAATATCAAAAATATGCTACTGATTTTATAATACAAAACCCAATATCAGCTATTTTTTTATCCATGGGTCTCGGCAAGACAATTATAAGCTTATCAGCTATAAAAGACTTACTTTTTGATTCTTTTGAAATCTCTAAAGTCTTGATCATAGCCCCACTAAGAGTCGCTAGAGATACTTGGAAGGATGAAATAGAAAAATGGAGCCATTTAGATATTCTTAAATATTCAGTGGTATTTGGAAGTGAAAAAGAAAGACTCAAAGCACTAAATGAAAAATCAGATATTTATTTAATTAATAGAGAAAATGTAGATTGGTTAATTAATAAAAGTGGTTTTCCATTTGACTACGACATGATTGTAATTGATGAATTATCATCCTTTAAATCTCATAGGTCAAAGAGGTTTAAAGCATTGATGAAAGTAAGACCAAAGGTAAAAAGAATAGTTGGACTTACTGGAACGCCATCATCTAACGGACTGATGGATTTATGGGCTGAGTTTAGACTACTTGATATGGGAGAAAGACTTGGAAGATTCATTGGGCAATACAGAGAAATCTACTTCAAACCAGATAAGAGAAATGGACCAATCATTTATTCTTACAAACCACTGCCTTTTGCTGAAGATGCAATCTATGAAAAGATATCAGATATAACAGTTTCTATGAAAGCTGAAGATTACCTAAAAATGCCAGAGAAAATAAATAATGAGGTATTTGTAAATCTATCAAGTCAAGAAAGAGATATTTATGAAACTCTAAAAAAAGACTTAGTTGTGAGTATTAAGGATAAGGACATCGATGCAGTAAATGCTGCAGCCCTTTCTAACAAGCTACTTCAAATGGCATCGGGTTCTGTTTATGATGAAGATAAAAATATGATTCATATCCATGATAGAAAACTGGATGCCCTAGAGGATTTAATTGAAGGAGCAAATGGAAAACCTGTTTTAATAGCCTATTGGTACAAGTCAGATTTGAAAAGAATAAAAGATAAGTTTGATGTGAGAGAACTTAAAACAAGTAAGGACTTTAAAGAATGGAATCAAGGTAATATCCCAGTAGCCATTATCCATCCAGCATCTGCTGGTCATGGTCTTAATCTTCAAGCCGGAGGTTCGACACTGATTTGGTTTTCTCTTACTTGGTCACTGGAACTATATGAACAGACAAATGCCAGACTTTATAGGCAGGGTCAGAAAGAAACAGTTGTGATTCATCATATATTAGCAAAAGATACAATAGACGAAGATGTGATGAAAGCATTAGAAAATAAGAATAAAACACAAGCTGCACTTATTGATGCAGTAAAAGCAAATCTGGAGAGTTAATGTCATAGAATGTCACTATCTAAATTTGCTAAGATAAATACAAGAGTAGAAGTTATATAGATAACTTACCTCAAAAATTACAGGAGGTAAGAAATGAATGCAAAAGAATATTTAAAGCAAGCCTTTTATTTAGATAAGAGGATAAACTCAAAATTAGAACAGGTAGAAAACTTAAATGCATTAGCTACAAAAGCTACATCAACCTTATCAGATATGCCAAAGAATCCCAACAGAGGCACATCAAGGCTTGAAGATACTATTGTTAAGATTATAGATCTTCAAGAAGAGATTAATAGGGATATAGATAGACTAGTGGATTTAAAGAAAGAAATTGTAAGAACAATAAAAAAGATTGAAGACAAAGAACTTCAAGTAGTATTAGAAAAAAGATATCTTTGTTTTGAATCTTGGGAAAAGATAGCAGTGGAGATGAATTACTCAATCCAACATATCTTTAGACTTCATAGTAAGGCTTTAAAAAATATAGAAGTATAAAAAAATCGGGTGACGCATAAATGCATCACCCGCAAAACTTTCGTTTTCAATTCGTAAATTAATTATAGTACGATTATTAAAATTTGTCTAGGATATCATGGTGTCCAATGTCTAAAAGGAATATCAGCTCATTATTTTCATAGAGCCAAATAATGCGAATATCCATATTGATAGAAGACTCCCATATTCCATCTGTACCTTGTATTTTCTTAGTTCTTAAAGATGGATGAGTAGGATTTTCTACGAAAAAGTTAAGTTTCTTTTTCGTTTGTTTCTTTTCAGTATCAGATAGTTTCTTGTAATGTTTTTTAAAGGCTTTCGAATAAGTAATTTTATAGGACATTACTTATCTAATTCTTCAAAGAGAGAATCAATAGAATCAAAGACAGGTTGATCACCTTTTTTAATAGATTCTTTGATTTCCTTAACTTCAGCTTTTAAATTTTTAATGACATGTTCCGGATAGATTGCAACTGGAACAAGTACAATTTTTCCATTGTCTTCAGTTACTTCAAATTGGTCACCTTGATTTAATTTCATAGAATTTACGATGTCTTTTGGGATAGTGACTTGTGATTTAGCTTTTAGTTCAACTAACATAACAAACCTCCTTAGTTAGAATTTCATACTTTCTAACTAAATTATAATTTTTTCTAAGGAAAAAGTCAAGTGGAGAGTAAAGTTGATAGAATGAGAGTAAGTAGTTGTAGTATAGTTATAATAGCAAAAGAATAATAAAAATGAGCCTTGGAGAATTTATCTTCAGGGCTATTTTATTGGAGTGATTAAATGCCAAGAAAACCTAAGAAACCATGTTCACATCCAGGTTGTCCCAAACTAGTAGATGGACGATTCTGTAAAGAGCATGAAAAAGAATACAACAGAAATTATGAAAAATATAAAAGGGATCCCAAGACTCATAAGCGTTATGGTAAAGCGTGGCAAATAATTCGTAAAAGATATATTAGTGAGCATCCACTTTGTGAGAAATGCCTTGAAGAAAATAGAATAACAAAAGCAGAACACGTGCATCATATTAAACCTTTATCTCTTGGGGGAACAAATGATGAAGAAAATCTTATGAGTGTTTGTAAATCTTGTCACTCAAAAATTCATGCAGAGATGGGAGATAGGTTTGGTAGGTAATTCTTCGAGGGGAGGGGGAGTCAACTTCTCCACGGCGAAGTGGTGTACCAACGGTGCCGCCCTCTCACGCACAAAAAGACGGGTTCAAAGGGGGTATTAAAGAGCATCTTCCCAATTATTAGGAAAACCCATAAAACTAAAGTTAAAGTAACCTTGGTATTTATTGAAAGTATTTTTTAAGTCTTTTAAAAGAGACTTCCATTGGTCATTTGAATTTAGAATTCTTTTTATGATTAAAAGAATAGGAAATATTTTATTTTGTTTGCCTTTATATTGCTCATTCTCAGAATAAAGACGCGGATTTTCCTTTAAAGGCATATTATAAAGTCGAGTGTAATGGGCACAAATATTTCTAACTTCAACAAGACATAAAATCCAATTTTTCAAATATTTAGGATCTGTGTTGTAATAATTAGAAATTTCTTTTTGATCTTCATCTTTAAGAATACTGAATAAAGAAGATAAATTTCCAAAAGACATCAGTTCAACAGATACCCATATTGGGAATTTTCCATCATATTTTCTTAAATGGTGTTTAACAAAAGGTTTATTTCTTTGCCTGTTAATTTCTTTATTTAGGTTTTCATTGATGATGGAATATATGGTTTGACCTTTTTTATTCGTTTTATAAATAAAATTATCTTCGTGCATAAGGACATCAGAACCATACTTAATAGACAAGTGGTAAGCAATTTGAGTTCTAAGTTCTATTTCAATTTGCTCAATAGTTCTCATAAGGTTATTTTTAAATTGACTATCAAAGCAATAAAGATTAAAAAGATGTTCAATAGTTATATCATCCTTGTAATGTTCTATATTATTGAATTTTTTAAAACCAATACCATAACCTGAAAGTCTGTAATAATTTACTTTTTTCAAAACTTCTTTTGCAAACGCATCGTCATATATTGAAAGGTTATGCTCATTTTTTAGTTTTGTAATTTGGTCATCATAATTCAAAGCCGGCTTTAATTCCATAAAATTACTCCTTAATACAAAAAAGCCCTCTCCGTGGTCCGCATGTAGAAAATCTACATTAAGCGTGGAGAGGTTCTGTTAGTTAAATTATAGCATAGAAAAGATAGAAGTCAATAGCACACATTAAAGTAAAAATATAAATTTTTTAGGAGGTAATACTATCGCAAAAGATGGAACATATAGGGGTGGACGAAGAGTAAAAGCAGGTGGAAAACCACAGCCTGCCATTGAAAAAATACAAAAGGGAAAAGAAGTAGAAGTCATGCTAAATAATATTCCAGAATTTAGTCCACATGAACTTGATGCAGTTGATCTTCCAGAAGGAGCAGTCCTTGATGGAGTAGATATGCCAGCACCTAGTGATTATTTATCAGCAAAACAAAAAAATGGAATCCCACTAGGAGCAGATGATATTTACAAAGAGACTTGGAGTTGGTTAAAACAGAGAAACTGTGAAAACTTAATAAATCCAAGATTACTGGAATCATATTCACAAGCTTTTGCTCGTTTTATTCAATGTGAAGAAGCAATAAGTCAATTTGGGCTATTAGGAAAACATCCAACAACAGGTGGAGTTATTGCATCTCCATTTGTACAGATGTCTAGTCAATTTCAGAAGACAGCAAACCTATTATGGTATGAGATATATGACATAGTGAAAGAAAATTGCACTGAGATCTATGAGGACTATGGAGAGGATATGATGGAAAAATTACTTCGTAGTAGAAGATAAGGAGATATGAATGTTTGAAAAAGTAAACCCATCACACGTTGATAAAATGTCGGATTGCATTGCTGGAGCAATAGTAGATTTGGCATATAAAAATAAAGAGAATCCTAAAATTTGCAACATAGTCAAGTAAATGGACACACTTTTTAAATATATTTTTATGAAAAGACAGAATTATTCCTGTCTTTCCATGTAAAACTGTTCTATTTCATCAGGAGTGTAATCTCCCAGTGAAGAGTGAGGACGTTTCGAGTTGTAGCGATTGATGTATTCAAAGCAGCATAGACGTAATTCATTCTGATTGCGGAAAGATTTACGGTTAATACATTCTCGTTTCATATGGCGAAAGAAGCTTTCGCAGCATGCATTGTCATATGGGTAGCCTTTTTGGGAGAAGGACTGAACAACATTACGCTTTTCTAATGCTTGTCTAAAAGTATAGGCAGTGTATTCAGAACCACGATCTGAATGAAAGAGCACATATTCAGGTTCACCTCTATCAAAATAAGCCTTTTTAAAAGCTTTCATAGTTAAATCTACATTGTGGCGATTAGAGATACTCCAGCCGATGATTTTCCTTGAAAATAAATCCATCACAACACAAAGGTAATGGAAAGAGCCATTTACTTTGATATAAGTAAAATCACTTGCCCAAACAGAGTTTGGAGAAGAAGGATTGAACTGTTGATTCAGATGATTGAAGCAGTTACCGTTTTCCTTATGAGAATGCTTCCATTTGGGTTTCTCTGTGGACCGCTTTGGAAGATTCATTGTATTCATCAATCGATACACTCTACCGAGGCTGATGTTAATTCCATAATCACGTTCTAAAACACGACGAATTTTGTAAGCACCTAGAGAATTATCATAGTCAGAATAAATTTGTAATATGTGCTTACGAATGACTTGATTTTCACAGGTGCGAGGAGCAGGTTTCGAATAAAAATGCTTGTAATAAGTGCTACGATTAACATTTAGAACTCGACAAAGAGTTTTAATAGTGTATTGGTGTTGCAACTTGTAAACAGCATCTAATCGTTGTTTGAGTGTGGAGTGAATATGGCAATCGCTTTTTTTAATATTTGATTTTCCTCCTCAAGTTGAGCCATACGCTTTTGAAGTTCTTTGACTTGTTTGGCTGTAAGAACTTCTCCGCTTTCTGTTTCGACGGTTGAATATTGTTTAATCCATTTTGTGAGTGCTGATTGTGATACACCATATTCTTTGATAAGTGAAGCTTGTGTTTTACCGTTGTGGTAAAGTTCCACGAGGGTTCGTTTAAAATCCTCGTCATAGTGATTTCTTGTGGACATAAAAATACCTCCTTGTGGTGTCTAAGTTAATAGTATATCTATTTTTTAAATGTGTCCACTTTTATAAGTATAATGCAATTGCAGTTGAAGTTTTACTAGGCCACGGAGATTGCCATGTAATTATAGAAACGGATTGTAAGTTAAATAAAGAAGAAATTGAAGACGCTATTAAGAGAATAGCTGGAAATGTAGATTCAAATATTAGAATTGTAAATCAAGACATCCACCTATCTAATAATCAAGAAGGGAAAATTAGGTGTGGAGATAATGGAATCTTTAAAGGAGTGCCTACATCAGAAGAAGAAAAGAAACTCAGTGCCATCGCTAGAGAAATATATGGTTCTTATCCTTATGATGGCAAGTATATTCTTGATGGAGAAAAACTTATCATCTGCCAATCCAATATAGATAATGAAATTCTTAAAGCAATCTATCCAAAGGCAATAATTAATCCTTTAGGTTATTGGACAGGAGGTCCTGATGTGGACACAGGAGCAACCAATAGAAAGCTAGGCTCAGATATGGGCAGGGCTGTAACTGGAGGAGGTCTTCATGGAAAAGACCTATCCAAAACAGATGTATCTGTTAATATTTATGCCCACTTAAAAGCACAAAAGGAAAATAGAGAGATAGAGTTCTCCTGTGCAATTGGTGATGAAACTGTAGATGGCAGACCTTATTCAGATATAGTTGAGATAGCTAGAGAATATATTAATTCTATCGGTGGTTTTGAAGAATTTGCAAAGTGGGGTCTAATTTAATGTCAAAAACTATAGTAGGTTTTTCTCATTCTAAAGAGATGATTAAATGGATAGATTCAGAATTGAATTCTATAGGAATATATAACTATAGATTTTGCAAAGAAAATATCTGTTATATTTGCGATGAATTCGGTAATTTTTATTCTGTCTGTCATAGGCAGAAAACGAAATCAGGAAATAACTATGAAAATTATAGAATTAGAAAACTTAAAGGAAGTATTGATAGAGATGGATATGTAACTTATAGAATCCGAGAAAAGGGTATTAAAAAGCATTTGAAAGCCCATAGAATGATGCTAAATGCATGGATTGGAACTAATCCGTTAAAATCTGTAAACCATATAGACGGGAATAAATTAAATAATAGTCTAGATAATCTAGAGTGGACTACAACCTTAGAAAATAATTAAACTCTGGCCTTAAAAGTGGTAAATTACAAAGGCGTTGTGGTCGATACAGAATTAACACTGCTGATTGGATGACTATATATATTTTAAATAAACACTGTGGATATTCTAAAACTAAATTAGCAGAGATAAATGATTGTAGTAGACCTGTTATAGCAGGTATTATAAATCGATTAGATAAGGTGATGAAAGGAGTGATGCTTGAATGAAAGAAGGACTTTTACAATATGAATTAAAAAATGTCGATGACCTTATTCCTTATGTCAATAATGCAAGAACGCATACTGATGAACAGATAAATAAAGTTGCTGCATCAATAAAAGAATTTGGATTTTTAAACCCGATCCTAATTTCAGATGACAATGTAATCACAGCAGGTCATTGCAGACTTCTTGCAGCTAAGAAACTAGGACTTAAAAAAGTACCTTGCATATTAGAAAATCATCTTACAGATGCACAAAGAAAAGCATATGTACTTGCCGATAATAAACTAAGTCTTGATGCTGGATGGGATGAAGAATTATTAAAAATAGAAATAGAATCCTTAGAAGAATATGGATTTAATGTAGAGCTGACAGGTTTTTCAGAAGAAGAACTAGGTCAGCTTTTTGATTTAGGAAATGAGACTGAAGATGATGATTTCGATGTTGAGGGAGAATTAGAAAAACCTACTTTTTCTAAAATGGGAGATATCTGGACACTAGGAAGACATAAAGTTATCTGTGGAGATTCTACTTTATGGGATACTTTTGAAAAGTTACTTGGAGATACTAAGGTCAATCTAGTGTGTACAGATGCACCATATTTTGTTGAGTTGAAAAACAAGTCAGGGACAATTAAAAACGACAACTTAAATGATAAAGAGGCCTATGAATTCTTAATGAAAGTATTCACTAACTTCAAAGATGCAATGGCTATAGATGCATCAATCTATGAATTCTATGCAACGATGAAGGCAAGAGTTTTCTATGATGCCTTTGAAGATGCAGGATTTAAAGTTGGTGCAGGTCTTATTTGGAAGAAACCAAGAGCACCTTTTATGAGGACAGATTGGAAATTTAATATGGAGCCTATCATATTTGGTTGGAGAAAAGATGGGAAGCACAACTGGTATGGAGATCAAAAGCAGACAGCAGTTTTTGAATTTGACAGCATTAAAGATTCAGAAAAAGAAGGCTGTGGTCATCCATCATCAAAGCCAGTCCCACTTATTGCATATTTAATAAAACAATCTACTCAAACTAACGGATTAGTCCTTGATGGATTTCTTGGAAGTGCATCAACACTTATTGCTTGTGAACAACTTAATAGAACTTGTTACGGTATAGAAATAGAGCCTAAATTTGTTGATGTAGCTGTTAAAAGATATTTGAATTTAGTTGGCAGCGATGAAGAAATAAGGCTTCTAAGAGATGGTAAGGAATATAAGTATTCAGAGTTAGTTAAAGATGAATCCTAATCTTACACTCGGTTCTCTATTTGATGGAAGCGGAGGTTTTCCACTTGCTGCTATTAAGGTTGGAATTAAACCAATATGGGCATCTGAAGTCGAGCCCTTCCCTATAAGAGTTACACAGAAGAACATACCTTATGTTAAACATTTTGGTGATATAAAAGATGTCGCTGGAAGAGAAATACCACCAGTAGATATCATCTCCTTTGGTAGCCCTTGCCAAGATTTATCTATTGCAGGTAAAAGACAAGGCCTTAGAGGCTTTAAATCAAATCTATTCTATGAGGCAATACGAGTTATAAAAGAAATGAGGTGTAAAACAGGTGGTAAATACCCAAGATACATCCTTTGGGAGAATGTACCAGGAGCCTTTTCCTCTAATAAGGGAGAAGATTTCAGATGCGTCCTTGAAGAAATTACAAGAATTAAAAATCCCAGAATATCAATACCTAAACCTAACAAGTGGAAATATGCTGGAGAAATCATGGGAGATGAATTTTCCCTTGCTTGGAGAGTCCTTGATGCTAAATACTTTGGAGTACCCCAAAGACGTAGAAGAATCTTTCTTGTCGCAGATTTTGGAGGAAGAAGTGCCAGAGAAATATTATTTGACTCCAAAAGCCTGCCAAGGGATTTTACAAAGAGCAAAGAGGAAAGGAAAAGAAATCCCAAAACCACTGAAGGATGCACTAGAAAAACAATCTGCTTAAATGACCAGGGCGGAGAGAGGATGGACTATTACTTAGAAGAATCTGGAACTCTAAGAGCAAAGGCTGGAAATCCTCCACTTGTTTACGAAAATCATGGACAAGATGCAAGATACAAAGGTCCACTTGATGAAAGCCCAACCCTTGCATCAAATCTTGGTCAAGGTGGAAACAATCAACCTTTCGTAGTGTATGATATTCGTCAGACTTCAGAAAATACTAAAAGCGAAAGACATAATATCTATAAATGTGATGTTTCAAGAACTATAGATACCAGTGGGAATACTCCAACAAGGAATCAAGGTGGACTAGCTGTAGTAGAGGATGTCTACTCAATGAGTAAAAACTCTCACTTTACAAAATCTGATAAAAACATCTCATCTCCCCTAGTAGCAACGGACTATAAAGAACCTCCACTTGTTAATCAAAAACTTGTAAGAAGACTTACGCCAAAAGAATGTGGGAGATTACAAGGTTTTCCTGATTATTGGTGTGAAGGCTTAGGAATAGAAAATCCAACTGAAGATGACCTGAAATTTTGGAGACAAGTTTTTGACAAAGATGCTGAAATAAAAGGACTAAAAAAGAAGAAAACAGATAAGCAAATAATAAAATGGCTTAAAAAGCCTCATACTGATTCTGCAGAATACAAGATGTGGGGAAATGGAATTGCCCTACCCTGTGCAATATATATTTTTAAAAGATTGGTAAATATAGCCAATAAGACTTGATATATAAATACTTCTGAGCAATGTATGTATGTGAGGTGATGAGATGATTTCAAGGGAAATGATTAAAACTTTAAGAGAAATATATCCAGTAGGCACAAGAGTAAAACTAATCCAAATGGAAGATGAACAAGCTCCTCCAAGAGGAACTTTAGGTACTGTTATAGGCGTTGATGATATTGGTTCAATTATAGTCGAATGGGATAATGGTTCAAGTTTAAATGTAATCTTTAAAGTAGACAGAGTGAAAGTAATCTCTAAAAAACATTGAAAAATAGCGGATATTCATGCGTTAATAACTTGACTAACCCTCTCTTATACGGGAATATGTGTATAAGAAAAAGAGAGGAGAAAGTAAAAATGACAAACCAAGAATTAAAAAGACAAACATTTTTAGAAGCGACAAAGAGATTAGAAGAAAAGAGAGAAAAACTATACAAAGAAGAGCCTGAAAGAAAACTTTATGATGAAGGCAAAATAGGCTGGAACGAATACATGGAAATGTATAAAAAGAGAAAAGAAGTGGAAAGAGAAAAGTATAAAGACAACCAATTTTACCAAGATTACGATGACGGCTTAATAACCTACGATGAATTCTTGGCCCTTTCTTAAATAAGGAGAAAAAGATGACATACAGATACATGAAAACAAAAGATGATGTAAAGGAGTTAATCGACTCTTCAGCAATTACAATGCTTGGACTTTTTGAAGGAGAAAATGGAGACCTAGCTTTCAAAGATTATCTAAAGGATTACATTGAAGATGACACAATTTACATCACAATGGGAAAAACAATCAATGCACTTTACGAAACTAACCTACCAGAAGACTTAAGGATAGTAAGTTTAAAATATAATAAGCTTGGTAGACTTCCAATGATAAGGCTTGAGATTGGAGCAAAATGGTTTGACGATTTTATAGATAATCTTTAAAAAAAGATTGAAAAATAGCCGATTTATAGGCATAAAAGACTTGACTAAAACTCTCTTATACGGGAATATGTATATAACAAAAGCAAAGGAGAGTAAAACCATGAAAAAAGACCTTTTAGAAAGATTAGAAACAGAAGTTAAAGCTTGCAAAAGATACGTTGAAAACTCAATAAAAAAATCAAAAGAAGGTAAGATTGGAGCAGCCGTTAACCTTTTAGACATAGCAGGAACAGCAAAGAAATGTGCAGACCAAGTTCATGAAGAACTTTGGGAAGAATAAAAAGGAAACTTAACAGAAGAAGAATTCAAACTTTTTGCAGAATCAGAAACACTAGATAGAGAACTTAAGAAAGCTTACAAAGAAATAAAGAAAGCGAGAAAATAAAATGACTACATTTGAAAGAGACTATAAGGACGCAAAAGAAGGCAATGGAGTGGAAGTACTTAAGAGAAGAAAACAGGAAATAAATGATTTAGAGGAAAAACTTAGAGAAACAAGGAATAATTTTAGAGCGCAATGTATATGGCAAGAGTTAGTAAAATTGAAAGCAGAGTATAATAAAATAGACGACTTATTTTAACAAAATTGACAAGGAGCTAAGGCCCTATTTGTCGTAGTAGACCTGGAGGGTCTTTTTTTTATGACCTAACCCGACGAACTTTAGTTAGTCGTAGGTAGGTCAGATGCCTGTTTGTTTCAAATCTATGATTTGTCAAAAACAGGCTATGCCCATTTTTACAGGAAGGAGGTTCAATGAAAAAATTAAAAAATTATAAGCCTACAAAGTTCATGCTTGATTCGTCACACTATGATAAAAACAAGGCTGACTATGCAGTTACTTTTATCGAATGTCTAAAACACACAAAGGGCAGATGGGCAGGTAAGCCTTTTAAATTGATTGACTGGCAAGAAGAAATTATAAGAGATTTATTTGGAATTGTCAAAGAAACAGGGTACAGGCAATTTAACACGGCATATATTGAAATACCTAAAAAACAAGGAAAACAGCTAGACCTAAATACTTTAATTCCTACACCAAATGGTTTTACCACTATGGGGAAAATAAGAGTAGGTGATGTAATATTTGATGAAAAAGGCAATCAATGTAATGTTGTAGCAAAAAGTAAAGTAGATTATAAAGAACAGGCGTATAAAATTAAATTTAAAGATGGCGAAGAAATTATAGCTGGTGCAAGACATGAATGGGTAGGGCAAATCACAAGAGGAAAGAGAAAAGATGTTACCATTACAACAGAAGAATTATTTAATATGCCTAGAGAAAATGAATCTTGTCTTAGATTTAGAATAAAAGTAGCTGAAAAAATAAAAACAGAATATACAGATTTAGAAATAGATCCTTACCTAATGGGATATTGGTTAGGAAATGGAAATGCAGTAAAACCAGAACTAACTATTCAAACTTGTGATGTGGTAGAAGTTTTAAACAAAGTCTGGCCAAATCATAAAATAGGAAATAGGTGGCAAAACAATGGAGATTCTAAAGTAGTAAGGATTCCTGAATTAAGAAAAATCCTACTTAAATCTTTTCATGATAAAGTTATACCAATGATATATTTGAGGGCATCCGTGGAACAAAGACTGGAACTATTGCAGGGTCTTATGGATTCAGATGGCTCTATATCCACTATAAAAGGACAAGCTATCTATACTTCTACTGAAAAAGCACTCTCTGAAAGTGTTAGTGAACTTTTATGGTCGTTAGGAATAAAAAATGCAATTACTAAAGCTCCATCAACTATAAGAAATGATATGGATAAACCTAGCGATGAATGCGGTAGAAGAAAGACAGGAGAAACATTATATTATGTAAAATTTACTGCATTTGATGATTTGAGAATAGCAAGCCTTAAAAGAAAACAAAAAAATGCTGTAAAAAGAAATCCAAGAACTAGAAGTCATTACAGATATATAGAAAGCATAGAAAAAGTAAAAAATAAAGGGATGCAGTGCATTCAAGTAGATAGTCCGTCACACCAGTATTTGGTGGGGCGTTCTTTTTTACCAACACATAATAGTGAACTTGCAGCAGCAGTAGCCTTACTTCTAACCTGTGGAGATGGAGAAGAAAGAGCAGAAGTCTATGGATGTGCAGCAGATAGACAGCAAGCAACTATTGTCTTTGATGTAGCAGCAGATATGGTTAGAATGTCTCCTGCCCTTTCTAAAAGAGTAAAGATTCTAGCATCTCAAAAGAGAATGATATATAAGCCTACTAATTCTTTCTATCAAGTTTTATCTGCAGAGGCTTATTCTAAACACGGATTTAATATTCATGGTGTAGTCTTTGATGAACTTCACACCCAGCCTAATAGAAAGCTATTTGATGTAATGACCAAGGGTTCAGGAGATGCAAGGACTCAGCCTTTATACTTCTTAATAACAACAGCAGGTACAGATACAAAATCAATCTGCTATGAAACACATCAAAAGGCAGTAGATATCCTTGAAGGAAGAAAAACTGATTCAACTTTTTACCCTGTAATTTACGGAGCAGATAGGGAAGATGATTGGACAGATGAAAAAGTATGGTATAAGGCGAATCCATCTTTAGGAATTACAGTTCCAATAGAAAAGGTAAGACAAGCCTTCAACTCTGCAAAACAAAATCCTGCAGAGGAAAATTCCTTTAGACAATTAAGACTAAACCAATGGGTAAAGCAAGCAATTAGGTGGATGCCTATGGACAAGTGGGATGCTTGCAACTTCAAAGTAAATGAAGAAGAATTAAAAGGAAGAGTTTGCTATGGTGGTCTTGACCTTTCTTCTACAACAGATATAACAGCTTTTGTCTTAGTCTTTCCTCCACTTGATGAAGATGATAAATTTCAAATCCTACCCTACTTTTGGTTGCCAGAAGATAATCTAGACTTAAGAGTAAAAAGGGATCATGTCAATTATGACTTATGGCAAAAACAAGGCTATCTTCAAACCACTGAAGGTAATGTAGTCCACTATGGCTTTATAGAAAAATTTATCGAATACTTAGGTGAGATATATAACATCCGAGAAATTGCCTTTGATAGATGGGGAGCAGTCCAGATGGTTCAAAACTTAGAAGGTATGGGATTTACTGTAGTTCCATTTGGACAAGGTTTTAAAGATATGTCTCCTCCTACAAAAGAACTCATGAAACTAACCCTTGAAAGAAAAATCGCTCATGGAGGTCATCCTGTTTTAAGGTGGATGATGGATAATATATTTATTCGAACAGACCCGGCAGGAAACATAAAAGCAGATAAGGAAAAGTCTACAGAAAAGATAGATGGTGTAATTGCAACCATCATGGCCCTTGATAGGGCGATAAGATGTGGCAATGATACAAGTGAATCTGTTTATGATGATAGGGGATTGATTGTTTTTTAAATTTACGTTATTTATGCAAAGCTAACTTGATAATAAATGCAAAGCAAACTATACTTATAGTGGAAAGTAAATTATGTATTATATAAAGAAGGTGGTTAATTGAAGACAAGGATTCCTGAATTAAGAAAAGAAAAGAAATTATCCCAAGCTGAACTTGCTGATATTGTTGGAGTTACAAGGCAAACTATTACATCTATAGAAACTGAAAAATACATAGCGTCTTTGCCATTAGCTTATAAGATAGCTAAATATTTTAACCTAAAGATAGAAGATGTATTTGAACTAGAGGAGGATGAATAATGAATTTAGAAAATTATCATGAAGTATTGAAAAAAAGGGAAAGATTATATAAATCTTATATAAGTTTTGCACTGATATTTTGGGGAATAGGTAATTTTTTATTAAAGGATCAGGCTAGGCTCAATGATTCAGCATTAGGATTTATTGATGGATTAACATTAGGAATAGAAATAATTTGTGTTTTCTGGGTGTTTAGAATTAGGAAAGCTTTAAAGGACGATAAATTATTAAGAGAATTGTACATTGATGAACATGATGAAAGGAAAAATTTTATAAAACTAAAATCAGGTTCTAATTTAATATGGAAAATAGCACTTGGAATTTTTGTAGTTTCTATTTTAGCTAGTTATTTTAATATGGTTGTTTTTTATACACTTGTAATAACTGGAATTTTTCTAATATTAGTGAGTTTGTCACTCAAACTTTATTGGAGAAAGATGGTATAAAATTTTAAATAAAGTCATATGAAGGAGGTGGTAATATAAATATTTTAAATTTAATATTCAAATCGAGAGACAAACCTAAAGACGGGGAGAGGATATCTTCATCGTCTTTTTTATTTGGGAGAACACCAGCAGGAAGGAATGTCAACGAATTTACTGCCATGCAAATGACAGCAGTTTATTCATGCGTGAGAGTTCTTGCTGAAACCTTGGCAGGACTTCCTCTTCATTTATATAAAAGAGGAAATTCAAACTCTAAGGAAAAAGCAAAAG